>CAJXUM010001062.1 GCA_913060855.1 uncultured Lewinella sp.
TCTTCGTCGGCAGCGTCAGATGTGTATAAGAGACAGCGGTGAACTCAAAGATGAGATGCTACTTTTTAAAAATAAAACCTTGGATTTTGAAGTGCAGGCCTTCAATAAGTACATGAAGGAAACCTGGAACAAAAAACTGGAATTTGAAAAGAAAAATGTCAAAGTGCTGGGGATTACCTCTAGCAAAGAAGACTTTACCGTTTTTTACACCTTCAGGAAAAGGGGAAAGACTATCCTGAAGGCCAATAAGTATGATGCCGGGGCGAATCTAAAAGATAGTACGACGATTAAAAACTATGGTTTCCTGTTTTTTACGCCCAACTTTGAAATGGTTCGTTCTGAAGATCGATCCAAGGTACTTGCCTTCTTTATTGAAAAACAGGATATCGTTCGCACGCTTTCCTTTGATGTGGATTCACTTAGTATTTCATGGGAAAAGGATTTTGAGTTAGACGATTTCTATTACAATGAGGATTTTCACCAAATGACGGTGAGTAATGAAGGAGATATGTATATGATCCTCGATCGGGATAACTTCCGATCGAAACGGAAGGATCATAAATTTGAGATTTATAATTATGGAGGGGAATCGGAAAACCTGAATCAGTTTAGTATTCCTTTTCAGGGGATGCTGAGTTATGATTCCTATTTCAATTACGATAACCTGAACAAGCGCCTGATAGCTGGCGGCTTGTATAGTGAAAAGGATTTGTCAAAAACAATTGGCTATTATTATCTCAACATTGATCCTGTAGCACCTGATAATCATATTCTGGCCTTTGAGAAATTTGACCCTGAATTTGTCTCCAACTTATTAGGTAAGAAGAAAGTAGCCAAGGGGGAGCGGGTAAAAGGAGTTCCAGAAATGACCGCCCAGGAAATTGTGTTGCGGCGAGATGGGGGCATTCTACTGATCGCTGAACGCACCCGGTATCTCGAACGGCGTTCGGGGGCATCGGGCAGGGTGTACTATGAGAATCAGGGGCGTTTCCTGGTTGATTACTACTACGATGAATTAATGGTCGTATCCATACACCCCAGCGGTAAAACGCATTGGAAAACCATTTTGCATAAAAAACAGTATTCGCAAGATGATGATGGGATATATTCTTCCTATTTCTTATTTAAAACCCCTTCCAGTCTTCGGTTTCTTTTTAATGATGACATTAGACAAGAAAATACGGTTAGTGAATATGTGCTAAATGGAATGGGGGAGTATGATCGCAATAGTATCTTGAGTACACAAGACCTAGATTTAAGACTCCGATTTAGAGATGCTTTACAATTGGATGCCAACGAATTAGTCATTCCAAGTGAGCGTAGAAATAAGCTGAAGTTGGTGAAATTGGAGTATTAAGTATAAAGCGGCTTAATAATGAGTGGCTGGAGCGCGGTGTGGGTGGAAAACACGCACACCGCGCTAGTATTTTATAGCAGCTGTGATTGCGTTCTATTCCGCTGTTTTCTGATAATAAGCTACAATACTTGCTTTTGCCAGCGTGTTATTCCAAAGGTAGTAACCTACCACAGCTGCATTAGTCTCTGCCGTCAAACCCAAGGTATCCGTTTTTAGGGCATGTACCGTAATCATGTATTGATGCAAGCCGTGCCCTTTGGGAGGACATGGGCCGCCATATCCCATCATGCCGTAGTCATTAATACTTTGGATAGCTCCTTTAGGAGTAAGATTGAGTTTCACATTTCCAGCATTCGCAGCTAATTCATTCACATCGGCAGAGATATCAAATACGACCCAATGCCACCATCCGCTTCCAGTGGGCGCATCTGGATCATACATGGTAATGGCAAAACTTTTGGTTCCTTCTGGCGCATTGCTCCATGATAATTGAGGGGATTGATTCTCTCCTGTGCATCCGAAGCCATTAAATTCCTGTGTTATGGTCGCCTCTCCACCTAAGTCATTACTTTTCAGGGTAAAACTGTTTTGGCCAATGACAGTAGCAGCAAGCATTTGTAATACGATAAAAATGAAATTTGATTTTTGCATAATTCTGAGTTTTAATATTCTGCTGCAAAGTTCTCCTCTTATTCACTTTTTATCGATTGGTTGCTGTTCAAAAAGTAGTGCTAAAAGTTCATATTTTCTAGTTGGAACTGTTTCGGAGTGCTGCCATATTTTTTCTTGAAGGCCTGGACAAAATTGGATAAATTCTCATAGCCTGCTTCTTCATATAAGTCGATGGGCCGTTTTTTTTGCGTGCTTAACAAGAAGGCCGAATGTTCTAATCTTCTTTCTTGAAACCATTTGACAGGAGCTGTTTGATACTGTTTGTAAAATGCTCGTTTGAAGGTCGACAAACTCATGTTGCACAAGAAGGAAAGCTCTTGGAGGCTCAGTTTTTTTAGTTTGCTATTTTCTACAATGTTGATTAACCGTAAGGTTTTGCTGTCCTGGCTTTTCAATAGACTATTGATAAAAGCGTATCCTTCCTTTTGGGTCAAATAAATCATTATCTCTTCAAACTTGGCCTTTAGTAAGTCTGCTTGAAGAGCCGTATTGAGCCTGTTTATCTTTTGAAGACTTTCGACATAGTGGTTGATATAGTTATCATACCGGCACACATGGAAGGAGGGGCCCGCTGGAGGAGGAACTGAGTTGAGTTTGTTTTTTTCTAAAAAATCTAATAATAGTTCATCGGTAAAAAACAGCAGGATGCTTCTATAAGTCTTATTGGTAGTTGAGATGGTTTCTGTCATCAAGCAATTACCTGATTTTATCACTAAGAAATTACTATTCCCTATGATAGTGGATTTATCATTCGTGATAACTTCTTTGGTCCCTTCTAGTAAGAAACTAAAAGTGTTTTTGGTAAGGTTAATCTTTTTCCGTTGGTAATTATTATCAACGAAGTAATCGAATACCTGCATGGATGAGTGACTCGCCAGGTTCAAATCTTCAGGAAGGGAGGTAATATTCATGTTCAATTTGGTTTATACCTATTGTCTCTTTACATCTATAGTGCAGAGTAGGCAAAAAAACTCAAATAAGAAAGAGAGATATGGCACTTCCCAGTTTTAGCGCATAACAGCCGATGCCAAATTATAAAGCCGCCTATTTGACTCATGGATCAAATAGGCGGCTTACTTTTATGCTAACTAGAACGATGAGTAGTTAGTAGACTTTATCATACAATAATTTGTATGGAGCTAAATTATCTTTTGCAGCAAGCCTTCGTTCTTCATCAGTCGCGTAGCTAATGGCTATGCTCCTTCTTCGG
>CAJXUM010001063.1 GCA_913060855.1 uncultured Lewinella sp.
AGATCAGCCTCGGTCTCGTGGGCTCGGAGATGTGTATAAGAGACAGGGATTATACCCTCCAGATGGATCATACCCGCCTGACGACCGACCGAGAATTTACCAACGCGCCTGAGAATAGTGTTTTGCAAAATTATCGGCTTTTTATGGAAGCCCAAACCCTTATTCACCGCGAACTCACCGGACAAGAAAAGAAAGATTCAACAGCCATAGCATTGACAGATGCAGCTAAAGCTAAGTTGGAAAACTTACGCGCTGAAGTCAAAGCCTTTCAAGAAGAAATCATCGATAAGCAGCCAACATCATTGACTTCCACTATTATTAAAACACAAATAGAACCTGAATATCCTTCCTTGAAAGGAGATGAAACGGAGCAGCAAGCGCAAAAGTTCTGGTTCAGAAAGGCTCACTTTTTTGACCCTTTTGAGGAAGATGAGCGCCTGTTTAGTAGTAATCTGTTCTTTCATAAAGTAGAGCAATACCTAAAACAGTACACTTTTGTGCAGCCTGATTCCATCTCTCAGTCTCTGGATGAAGTACTAAGCCTCGTGGAAAAGGATGAAGAAGCCTTTCGATTCTATTACCTGAAGTTCCTCAATGAGTATTTGCAGTCGAATTTAGTCGGAATGGATGCCGTTGTAGTGCACCTAGTTCGCGAATACATGCAGAAGGATAAGGCCAATTTCATTACAGCAGACAAAAGAAAGGAATTAATCGGCAAAGTGGATAGGTGGGAAACGATCTTGATTGGAAAAATAGCCCCCGAGTTTCGTTCCTATCATCTTGATGTCGAAGGGACGCTCTTAAAGAAAAATGAAGAAGACCCCAATAAACGTTTTGAGCTGAGCGGGCTGCTCGATTTACACCAATTCAAATCTCCTTTCACGCTGCTCGTCTTTTGGTCACCGACTTGTGGCCATTGTAAAAAGACGATGCCAGAACTAGTCAAATTTCATGAAACTTACCAGGATAAAGGCTTGGAAGTAATTGCCATCTGCGATAAGGAAACGGATGAGTATCCCGGTTGCGCTCAAGCCATTAAAGATTGGGGAGCCATTAAATGGATTAATACGGTTGACCCATCGCAACGCTATCGCTTTCTGTTCTATGTAGATGAAACGCCTAAGATGTTCCTATTAGATCATAAAAAAGAAATCCTACTCAAAGGTAGTTTGAAAGTGGAAAGTCTAGGTGAAATCATGGATGATTTCATCAAGCGATATGAGGAAGGCGAGCGGTAAATCTAGGCCTAGACTTCAGAAGTTTTCTTGGGAAGGCCTAGGGAAACTTCTGAAGTCTAAATCCAAGCTTTAAAATAAACATACATAAAATCCTTAGGTATACCTTGACATGCCTAAGGATTTTATGTATACTTGTAATGCCTAAGCAATTTAGGTATAATACATTGATATGGCCAACAACAAGCTCTATAAGGGATCTCTTTCGACCATCATACTCAAGCTATTGGAGGAAAATGATCGAATGTACGGGTATGAGATCACCCAAAAAGTGAAGGAACTGACCGCCGGGGAGCTAATAATCACCGAAGGGGCCCTGTATCCCGCTTTACATAAATTAGAAGGAGACGGTTATCTGACGGTAGAGTATCAGCTGGTCAATAATCGCCAACGAAAATACTATGCCCTCACCCCTGATGGCAAAAAAGAGAAGGCCGCTAAAATGGAAGAACTAGAGCGATTTGTCCAGCAGATGCAGTTTCTGCTTCACCCGAAAAAATCTATTGATGGATAGAGTGTTATCAGCCGATGAGATCAGATGGATCCATGATTTTTTAGAATTGAAGGATATCACCTATTATGATGTCCAAGTCGAAATTGTGGATCATTTAGCTTCTTTGATAGAGGCCAAATGGGCAGCGGGGAGTCGACAGTCCTTTGAGGTGTTGTTTTTTGAAGTATTTAAGGATTTTGGAGATCATCAATGGCGGCAGCTTTTGGGAGCCAAGCAAAAAGGGGTATGGCGACAAGTAGTTCGCAATGGCGTTTCTATTTTTTTGAATTTCTTTACCTGGCCATTGGTCGCTTATACATTCTTGTCCTTCCTACTGATTTATACCTTTCTTCTTGCCGTACCCAATGCGGTTAACTATTTACAAGAATCCATGTATTTGTGGGGTTTTATAGTACTAGTAACTTGGGGGTATGTGATTTATAGGCGTCCAGCAAAGCGTGCTTTTTTAGCTTATGATGGATTCGTGACTTTTCTAGGAATCGATCTGTACTTGGTGGGTTGGATTCTCCCCGATTTTTTTGCGATATTCTCAGAACGTTTTTCTGCCACGCCCAATGGGATGTTAGGCTTGGCCGCCTTTTATAGCCTACTGGTACTTGTGATATTAACCTTCAGTATACTGATGAGAATTAAGGGGGTTCAACAGTTTTACAAAACTTATCCTCAACTCCTAATAACACAGTAACCCAAAATCTATATGCAAAAGCAATTGACCGACCTCCAAATGGAAACCCTCATCACTTTCATTCGCATGAAGAAGGTGCGTTTTTATGATGTTCAGTTAGAAATTGCCGATCATTTTGCAACAGCAATCGAAGAAAAGTGGCAGCAAGACCCTCAGCTACCTTTTGAAGAAACCATGATTCAATTTTACGGAGACTTTGGTGATGAAGGATTTAAGCAATTAATGAAGGCAAAAGCCCGGCTTGTCCATAAGAAGTGGCTATCAAATACTTTGCAACATTTCGGTACTTTTTTTACTTGGCCTAAGGCATTGATTTTGGTCATGCTGATACTTATATTCCATCAATTTCTTTCCTTGGTGCAAAAACCTGAATTTATTTTTAGATGGTGTGCTGGAATCATCATACTGATGGCGATAGGGATGAGTATTTTTTTGTTTTTGAAGAAGCCTACTTCCAAGCCAATCATGATCTATGACTATTCATATGCGATCCTAATCAATACCTTTAACTTAGGAGGAATGGCCTTTACTTACTTTACTAACTGGTTGATTTACCAATTTTTTATGCCCTACGGTGGCGCAGAATGGGGCATGGCCATTTACTTGAGTCTGTGTATGCTTTTTTTCTACTGTACGATTATTCATGTCAGTCTAGAAAATTATCGTGATTTTCAAAAAATGTATGCTAGCTTTCCGAGGTTTTCTCAGGATTAAGTGTTTTTGCAGTAAACAGCTATCTTCTAGTCCTGTCTCTTATACACATCTCCGAGCCCACGAGACCGAGGCTGATCTCG
>CAJXUM010001064.1 GCA_913060855.1 uncultured Lewinella sp.
TGGGCTCGGAGATGTGTATAAGAGACAGCAAGAAGGAAGGCCGTATTGATAGCTCCTACTCGATGGCTATTGTGCCGGTAGGATTTGATTTCTTGTAATTTTATATCCCGAACTACTGCTTCCAGTAGTGATTCTTCAAACTGTCCCTTCCGCAGCAAGTCTAGCTGCTGAAGTAATAAGACTTCTGCTTCTTCAAGTGTTTGCCCTACCCGTGGTCGGGCGAAGAGTCCTAGTGCGCTATAATCGGCATAGATCCAGGTCCAAGCTTCTGCATCTAATAACTGTTGCTGCTGATTGAGGTTGATATCAATCAAACCAGCTTGGGAGTTGTATAGCAGACCATTAACCAAAGTGAGCATAAACGGATCTGTCGTCTGGGTACTACCCAATCGCCACGCCAAATCTACAAAAGCAGCCTCTTGACCATAGATATCTTTCCGAACAGGGCTGGTGATTTCTGGTTGCGATTCGAAAGAAAAGGGAGGGAGTTCACTGGTTTGATAATCTCCAAAATATTTATTGGCTAAGCGGACGACTTCATCAGGGTCAAAGTCGCCGGCCAGAATCAAGGCCATATTATTGGGTACATAATAAGTCTGGAAGTACCACTGAATCTTATGGTGCGAAGGATTTTTTAAATGATCAGCCTTTCCAATTGTCGTTTGTGTACCATATGGATGCTTAGGAAATAGCGCTTGGCGAATAGCATTATTGACCTTGCGAAAATCCTTATCTTGGATCATATTGAATTCCTCGTACACGGTCTCCAATTCGGTATGAAAAAGGCGGAGTGCCATCATGCGAAATCGCTCTGATTCTAACTTGAACCATCGCTCCAGCTCATTGGAAGGAATATCATTGAGGTAGACGGTTTGTTCTACCCAAGTATAGGCATTCGTACCTTTGGCACCAATAGACCCAGCGAGTTTGTCGTATTCATTGGGCGCCACCAATTGGGCAGCTTCATTGGACAGGCGATCGATTTCGGTATAGATCGATTTACGCTCTTCCTCATTCTGGGTTTGGCGGTGAGCCTCGTAGAGGTCGGCAATCTTTTCGAGATATTGGGATTCCTTGTCCCAGTCCATCGCTCCGATCTTGCTGGTTCCTTTAAAGAGCATATGCTCCATATAGTGCGCTAATCCTGTGGTTTCAGCAGGATCTTGTTTGGACCCCGACCTTACACTGATATTGGTGTAAATTCTAGGTTCCTCCTTATTGATACTCATGAAAACTTTGAGTCCATTAGCTAAGGTATACTGTTTTACCTTTAATGGATCGTTCTCAATCGTTTCATAGGAATAGGCTTCAGCAGATACGGACATGACAACTTGTTTTGATCAAATAAATCCGGTCAAATAACCGCAATTAATATGGTATTAACAAGTTGAGTGATCAATGAGTTGCGATTTTCTGAAGCTTAGCTATTGATCTGTTGTAATAAGCTTGTTGCATCCCTGCTTTTCCAGGAATTGGTCTTCTCGAATTCTTTCAAGAGTGGAATAGCAGATTGCTCTCTCTCCAACTTCAGGTAAGCCAAAGCCAAAAACCATTGGGCTTCTCTTTGGAACCGTGCGCTACTATTTATTTGCTGACTAATAGGGACAAAGAAGGGGATCGCCTTTTCGGCTTGTTCGTCATATAGGTAGCATAGGCCTAGAAAAAAGAGATCATCCGTACTACTGTTACCAAGTTGAATAATTTGTTCTCCAAGGGTGATGGCTAGCTTGAAATTCTCTCCCGAATAAGCCTGACTGAATTGATGACGCAGATCGTCTAACTCACTGGCACCTTTTCGAATAGCGCTATGTGGAAATATTTCCTTCGTCAATTGTTGGTGGACTTGGGCTTGTAGAGAGGGCGCTGTTGTCTGACGGGGGATGAGGATATAGAGCGTTAATAATAGTGCTAGTCCAGCTGCTATTGTCAAAAAAAAGGGAAGTAACCGAACTCTCTTATCTGTATTGGGTTTATCTACGCCATATTCTGTACGCAGTTTGTCGGCCCAGTCCTCTTTTTGGGCTTGTTCTAATCCAGCTTTGATCAATTGTTCACTGATTTCTTCGAGCTGGTCGGCACTGAGCGGGGTATCTTTTTTGTACTGATCAAATAGTTTCATGTCGGGTCAGGTCTAGTTAAGCTAATTTTTGAAAAGCTTTTCGCAATTTTTCTAGGCAACGCTGTTTTTGTTTGCGAAGAGCAACATCTGTTTTATTGGTTTGGCGGGCTATTTCAATTAAAGGTGTTTTTTGGTAGTAAAAAGCTTGTAGTAGTCCACGGCAATCAACACAAAGTTTCTCCCAAGCTTGGCCAAAAACAGCGAGGGTTTCCTTGCTGAAACTTTCTGTAGGTTCATCGATGATGTCGAAGTTATCCGGTAGCTTTTGGGGCTGAGGCAATCGTTTGGACTTGAGGTATATCTGGCCGGCCATTTGTGTGAAGAGGTAGCGCAAATTTCCATAACTTATTTTGCCGTCCTTTAAGCGCTGATGAAACTTCAGCAATGCTTCCATACTAGCGTCATAAGCGTCTGTTGGGGTAGCCTTAAAACGATCTTCTAAAAAACGACTGCAGGCTTTAAAGTGACTTAAAAATACTTTTTCGAAAAGCCTTTCATCTCCTTTTTGGAGTGCTGTTAGCATCTGCTGGAATTCTTCCTGGTTGAGGTCGAAATTGTTGAATACTATTTGGTTTTGCATCTTAACTTCCTTTCGGACAAGTTGGTGAGTGGCTTCCCAGAGGATTTTGAGACGATACTTTTGTTCTGCGGAGAACTGTTGCTTTAATCGTTCAATCACTCGTTTTACAACCAGTACTTGCACTAGCTGTGCGGTTTTCTGGTTGGGTAAGCTACGGCTTATGATTTCAGTCTTATTCAATTCTATGAATTGCAAGATACTGATTTCTGATTCACCTATCGGGACAGCTGAGATGGAGGTTTCCAGATTCATAGTATTCTAATAATGTTACAGTTGCCTATTCTAACACCCTTATAAAGCTAGAAATAGGGAAACGTGACAAAAAAAGACGGGATAGAATAAAAGTATTTCTTTGTTCCTCCATTTTCCGTGTCACGAAACCAAAATATTGGCTTATAAGAGAGGAGTGGTACTATATTTCGACATGAGATATAGCGGCCACTATTTTACAGTTGTCTTAATTTTTAAGCATGTCTCCATCTGTCTCTTATACACATCTCCGAGCCCACGAGACCGAGGCTGATCTCG
>CAJXUM010001065.1 GCA_913060855.1 uncultured Lewinella sp.
AGATCAGCCTCGGTCTCGTGGGCTCGGAGATGTGTATAAGAGACAGCTCCACTCCTGACGCGAGCGTCTTTATCCTCCAATTTCTCCAATAGCAAGTTCCGATCAAGCGCTCCAAGTCCATGTAAAGTCCACATGGCATGTAGTCTTTGTATGCCGAAATCCTGATCTGAAAATAAATTGGACCAGAATGATTCATTATCCTTCAAGACGGCTTCCAATTCGCTGATCACTGATTCATCATTCTTTAGGATCAATAACTTTTGAGCGGTCATTCGATACCAACCATTAGCATGCCCAAGATATGGCACTAATTCTTTTGCCGATTTGGCGAGTAATTTTTCGGGCTGGTAGGGCTTCATCTGTTCGTGGACGACTCTATAAATCCGGCCTTTTCCGATGTTTTCATCCAGCTTTCTACGCTTCACTTCTGGTCTTAAAAAACTCCCTTCTCTGGTCCAATTGCCTTCTTGGATGATCCCTCGGTACATATCTACGACATAGAGACAGCCATCCGGTCCTGTAGCAGCCCGTACTGGGCGAAAATTGGGATCGGTTGAAGCCATAAACTCCGTTTTATCATAAGGATTAGCCAATACTTTTTTGCCATCTACATGGGTGACGGTAGCCCTTCTGATCAATCTTCCGACCGGCTCGGGAACGAACAAATCTCCGTAAACGGGCAGACGATCCCCCAAAAAGACCTCCTGACCACTCACCCCTGTGAACTTATTTAGCGTTCGATCAGGTCTAAGTCGTTTTTCTCCTCCTTGCACATCAGGCGTACCGATGATTGGCCATGGCTCTTGAAAGTCATCGGCCCATCTTCCTTCCATTTCCAGTATCCCATAGGTTGGATGTTGTTGAAACCCCAAGGCAATGACTTCTCCACCAGCTCTAGAATAATACATCCCCCCAGTCTCATCCTGGGTCAGGCCATATTGTCCTGTTGGAGGATCTAGCATCGTATCAATCTGTAGCTGCTCACCATCCCATCGAAACCTAAAAGCATCTTTACTCAGGTACAACCAATTGTCAATATTCCAAGTCAGATTAGCGGATTGGTGTTCCAAATTGCCATTAAATCGGCTCTCTGTTTCAAATACTAATTGCTTTTCATCCGCTACCCGGTCTCCATCCGTGTCGCGGTAACTCCAAAGATTCCTGGTGTAGGTCTCCCCTATTATGACTCGATCGTCAAGGGGAAGAATAATTCGTGGCAAGAGCAGGCTATCTACAAAAACCGTGTGCTTATCCATCACTCCATCTCCATCTGTATCTTCTAATACCGATACCCTACTCCAGGGTTCATTTTCATTAGTAGCATCAATATCCTGCATGTAGGTGAGCAATTCCACCACATACATTTTACCATCCCCATCCCAGGCAATGTCAATGGGTTCTTCAATCATCGGTTCGCTGGCGACCAGTTCTAATTTGAATCCACCTGGCAAGTACATTTTCTTCATGCTCTCCTCCGCAGAAAGGGAAGGGGCGGCAGGATCAGAGTCCATCGGTGGTTTTTGATAAATTTCGTCGCGGTACGTCTCTTGTTGATTACACTGAAATAAGAGGAGCGCTAAAAGGCATAAACCTGTTATCCGGAAAGTTAATTGTCGCATATGTTTTGTTGGTTCTTTCGATCTTGTTTTCTGATGTCCTTGCGCTCGAATGTCTTGTTAAGTGCTGGTTTGGAGGAAGCGATTCGGCTTGCTAAAAAGACACCCACACTGAGTGTTGGCAGCTGGTCGGTGCAAGAATATCCTCCTCGCCCTTGCAAGTGTTTCCACCTGCAACATCCCTGATGTCTAGGGAAAGATATTGGTGGAAAACACGCAACACCGGCGGGTGATTACCGACCAGCTACCTTTTATTATTAGACTTTATCTCTTACAATTTTGGCTCCCATCCTGGCTCATAAGTTCTTGACCACAATTTCATGGCTTCTCTATCATAAATACGCCCTGTCTCCTGATCAATATCAAATGATTTATTGATTCTCGATGCGATATTAGCATAATGAGTCAGACTCTGGCTAAGCGCACCTTGTTGAATAGGGGAAGTCAATTTTTCTTTACCTCTGATCGTCTCAAAAAAGTTAACCGAATGCCTGGTCGTAAGGTCTCCACCACCGCCAAGAGCGATACCAGATTCTTTATTAGCTGATAGGTTCTCTTTTACTTTCTTCCCTTTGAGGTCATACATAGCATAGCCTCCTCTATCAATAAATACCGAGCCGTTGGAACCATAGATGATGGTACCTCTACCCTTCCCGTATTTATTGTGCTTATTTCTACTTTGGCCATCCCATTGAATCACTCGATTGTTGGAATATTTAAAGGTCGCCTCCATCGTATCATACATTTCCCAACCATCTTTTTTATGCTGATGTTTTCCAGCAATCACCGATACATGTTCTGGGTATTCAACATCCATGGCCCAACGCGCAATATCTAATTCATGCGTAGCATTGTTGCCCATTTCTGCCGTTCCATAATCCCAGCCATACCAGTGCCAGTTGTAGTTCCAAGTGTCATCCATGTAATCTTTTCGGGGTGCTGGTCCTTGAAAAAGTTCCCAGTCTAATCCTTTTGGGGGTGCCATTTTTGTAGGAATCGGCACCTCTCCCCTACCGTTTACATAAAAAGCAATGGCCTTGTATACGTCACCAATTTCACCCTTGTGTATCGCTGCAATCACTTCATTGGTTTCCACAGATGATCGTTGCTGGTTCCCCATCTGAACCACCTTGTTGTACTTTTCCTGAAAAGCAACCACCAACTCATTTTCCCGTCCGTTATGACTACACGGTTTTTCTAGATAGACATGTTTCCCTGCTTGCATAGCCATACAAGCTCCTGGCGTATGCCAATGATCGGGTGTGGCCATGAAAACGGCATCCACATCCTTATCCGCTAAGATTTTACGAATATCCTTTTCTAGCTTTGGCTTGTAGTCGAGATGCTTAGCGAAATTAGCGGAGGCCTTGTCGCTCTGACTTTGCAGCACATCACACAAGTACACTAATTTTACATTGCTCTTTTTATTGGCTATTGGTGGGATATAGGACGAATATCTTCTCCCCAATCCTTGGATAGCCAGATTGATACTGTCATTGGCACCAATGATCTTCGAATAACTCTTCGCTGACATGGCGTTGAGGCTACTACTGCCCAAACCAACACCTGTCTCTTATACACATCTCCGAGCCCACGAGACCGAGGCTGATC
>CAJXUM010001066.1 GCA_913060855.1 uncultured Lewinella sp.
AGATCAGCCTCGGTCTCGTGGGCTCGGAGATGTGTATAAGAGACAGCCTCTATCTTGATCAAAATAGTCGTATTGGTCACCTCAATATTATTCGCGTACGAAAACTATTGCTCCGTGAAGGGGCTTTTATTCGCTCCAGGAATCGTATTCGTGGCCCCCTCAATATACTGATGCGTCGAGATGCGGCTATCGCTCGCGATAATAGCATCTATCGAGGATCACCTCCCATCTGCTTGGGAGTAGCTACACTAAAGCTCGATGAACTCGGACAAATCATTAGCAAACATCATCTCGATTGTACCAAATCCATCAGTATTGGTAGACATTCCACTGTAGGTGGCCTAGGCACCCAATTTTGGACGCACGGATTCATGCATGCGCCGGAAGGCCGCAAGCGGATTCGAGTAGAAGGCGAGATCATCATTGGCGATAACGTCTATGTGGGTTCTCGTTGCGTATTTAATCCTGGATTGAAGGTGGCAGATAGTATTTCTATTGGTAGTAATTCCTGTATAGCCAAGTCCTTGGACCGGCCTGGCATGTATGTATCACAACCCTTGCGATACCTGGAGCGAAACATCAATGATGTAGAAGCCAAGTTGGAAAAACAAGTGCAGTATACCCTCGAAACTACCGTTTATGAAAAAGCTATCTCTTAAGATTGAGGATTTACTGCCCCAATTAAAGGCACAGTTGGTCAAACTTTCTGGGTTTTCTTTGGTTTTCGGTTTTGTAAAACTCAATGCCTTTACAGCAGCTCTTTTCCTATCGAATTTTGTGGCAGACACAGCCGATTATGGCCTCTTTGAATATGCCTTATCCATTGGCTTAATCGCGGCTATTCCATTGAATTTTGGACTACAAGGCGCCTATCCTTTCTTTAATTTGAAACAACAAAGGGAAGGATTCAGGTCTATCTTCTATTTCCACGCCTTGCTAGTAAGCGGCTTACTATTCTTCTTTTTTGTCTTCAACAAATGGGCTTATCCCATTGTACCAGAGAAAATAGCTTTTGCGCTATTGATTGGTGGAATTATCGCCATGCAGGTGATGTTGTCGGCCATTTTGAAATCACATGAAACCATCTTCCCGGCAGTCTTTCTAGACGGTGGACTGTTTATGGTTTTAAACGTATATAATCTCTGGCTGTATCTCAGCGGAGACACCCTTGATTTTGCCGTACTAGAATGGGTATTTGGCTTCTATCTGTTGTTCCTCTTTGGCCTTCACTTCTATCGTTTTTGGACTAGCAGAAGTGACTTTTCCTGGCGGCGATATGGCATTGCGTTACAGTTTGGCAGAAATTTACTGGTTTCCTCTTTTCTCATCATTTGCTTGACGGGGAGTGCGCGGATTTTGATAGAATATTTCTTAGGGATGGAGCAGGTAGGGATCTACGCTTTTTATTTTCGATTTGCGGCAGCAGTGGTGATGATTCACCAAGTTGTCAATATCGTGTTTTTTAAAAAAATGTATGAATCTGCCCCCGCCACACTCGACAAATACTTTTCCCTGTTTCTCCTTTTCATTTTGCTAGCAGGAGGCATTCTACTATTTATTGTACCCATGGTCTTCAAAGGCTCATTGAGTTTGCTGGATGAAACATGGCTGGCCTATCATAAACTCTACATTATCCTAAGTTTCCAGATGATCTTCTGGATTTGCATGGCCCTCAATGAAAACATCTTGTATCGAGAACAGCTTTCCAGTAAGATGAACGGCTGGTTTGCGGCTCTGCTGATTTTGATGACTGGAGGCATTTGGTGGCTCGCTCACTTGGAACAACTTGATGTATTTAACCTGACCTTGATCAACTCTATTTGCTTAGTAGCCGCTTGTGAGGTGCAATTTTTATTGCTGAGACGAAAACAGCTTTCCTTCGCTAAAACTCGACTACTTAATTTATCGTTCGGTCTACTCTTACTGATCGTTTACTTTACCGTTTGATATTTCATTGTACGATAACCCCTATAACATGAATATTTGTATACTCTCAAATTTCACAAAAACCTACTTATTTCATGCGGTGAGCCAGGAATTAGCCAAGGCTAATATTCACACTTATTGGATCGCCACCAATCGCCCCTTGTACCAGTTCCTAAAAACGGAATATGGAGAAGAACGTGTCCTTCTGATCAACCTCGACTACAGCGACCAAACTGCGCCTATTGTCAAGGACTTCAAATTGAATGAGTTGATTTATGGAGATCGGTACTTGCGACACAAGCAAACTGTCGGCTTCAACTACCTACGGCATATTCAGCAACCTATATATGATTTTATCCAACAGCATCATATCAAAGTGATGATGGGCGAGGTCACTTGGTCACATGAAGTATTAATTCACAGAATGTGCCAGCAATGCCCCGAATTAGATTGTCGATTTTTGAACCCTCATGTGGTTCGTATTCCAGATAATCGCTTTGCCTTCTTTAAGGATGAACGCCAAAGTCAATTATTGGAAGTAGGGCAGAAAGATCAATGGAAACATGAAGTATTAGAAGCCAAAAAGCCAGATTATCTCAAGCTCAATGACAAGATTGTCAAAAAATCGAGCAGCCTGGCGGGAAGGCTCGATCGAATAAGGCGATTTTTCACCAATGAAAATATGGACCCACTAGACCCTACCTTATTGCCCAATGTAAAGCAGCGAGTGCAGATAGCGGGTCGGCAAGAATGGAATAAAGAAACCTATAAGCTAGTCGAAAGTATCCCCTTTGAGGAGGTTAATACAGCTCCCTTTGTTTTTCTGGGTCTACACAAGCAACCTGAAGCCTCAGTAGATGTATTTGGTCGCTATTACGAGGATCAGTTACAGAATATCAAAAACCTCTGGCGGGCCCTGCCCGAAGGTTGGCATTTACTGATCAAAGAGCACACCAATGCCATCGGTGACCGAGATGTGGCCTTCTACAGGGCGATCAAACAACTTCCAGGCGTTTACTTGGTGGAAGCAACGACCAATTCTTATGAAATGATCCAGCAAGCGGCACTTGTGGCTACCATTACGGGAACCATCGCCTATGAGGCCGCCTTAATGGGCGTACCTTCTGTGACCTTTGCCCCAACCTTCTTTAATCAACTCAATAGTTGCCGGCAAATCACCTTGGAGGACCTAGATCAGTTTTTGCTATCAGATATTGCCCATGAGCTGGCCGCCCAGCCCGATAATAGAGCCGAATTCTCTGCTTTTATTTATAGTAACTCTTTTGAAGGAAGAATGATAG
>CAJXUM010001067.1 GCA_913060855.1 uncultured Lewinella sp.
ACGAGATCAGCCTCGGTCTCGTGGGCTCGGAGATGTGTATAAGAGACAGCTTAGGGGCTGATGATGGGGGAAGTGGTGTTGGCGTATTATTAGAATTGGCACGTCAACTACAAGCCAACCCGATTAACCTCGGCGTCGATTTAGTGCTATTTGATGCCGAAGATCATGGCGAAAGTAGAGATGATATCGAAACAGAGGAGGATGGCGCTAAAAATAGAGAAACATGGGCCTTGGGATCGCAGTATTGGTCCAATAACTTGCATCGTTCGGCTTATAAACCGCGTTATGGTATTCTACTGGATATGGTAGGGTCAAGAAATGCACGTTTCCCTAAGGAGCAATATTCGAAATACTTCGCGCCACAGCAGGTAGAGCGAGTTTGGGGTTTGGCAAATAAATTAGGCTACAGTAATTATTTCCATAATGCTGATGGAGGAGGAGTGACAGATGACCATTACTTCGTGAATACAATTGCCAAAATTCCGATGATCGACATTATCAATTTGCCACTAGAGTCAGATAATAAAGGTTTTGGTAATCATTGGCATACCCACAACGATAATATGGAGGTAATCAATAAACGCACCCTAAAAGCAGTAGGTCAATTATTGATTGAGTTATTGACTAGAGAAGATGCAGGGACCTTATAAATAGGGTTATCTGATAATTTTTGACAGCCAGCGTACCAAATACGCCCTTCGGGCGAGCAAAAGAGGAGCCATTTCCCTTTGCTCGCCCGTTTTTTTTGTGGTGCTATTACCAGTTGAATTATAAAAACGCAGCTCATGAAAATCAAGACATTACGTCTATCTATTCTTCAGCAGATTATTTCATCTTGGGCAAAAGTAGGGCTATTGGCAGCTAGCATATTGTTAGCTGTTCCTGGGGTGAGTCAAGTGACCCAGCTTTCAACAGACCTAGCAAACCAAGTAACATTAGTGACCCAGGAAAAGGACGTGGATGGCAAAACACCCTTTATGCTTAAGGGGAGAGTGACAGGTCCGGAGGGGGAGCCTTTGATTGGAGCTAGTGTATTGCTCGTCGGTACAAACACTGGGACCATTACTGATGTAGATGGAAATTTTACGATACGCATAGAAGAGCAGCTTCCTAACTTAGCATTGACTTTTTCATATATTGGTTATGAAGCTAAGATTATAGCATCTATAGAAGAGCAAGAGAAGTTGTTAAAGGTGAAATTGGAAGAGGGGGTTAATTTACCAGAGGTTGTTGTGGTGGATTATGGTCGTCAAATAAAGAAAGAATGGAGAGGTTGCGGTATTTATATTATGGAAAAAACAGAAAAACGAGTCAAGAAATGGGAAGACGCTCCGATAGCGGATATCAAAATATTCCCAAACCCATTCGTGTCCAACATCAAGCTGATATTTGGAGATTTAGCAGAAGGCGAATATACCTTGCGTATTTTTTCTAATAATGGCCAGGAAGTGCATCAACGTAAAACGCATCTTAGTGCATTTCAGGAAATGGAAATAGACTTAGCGAACCTAAATTTACCTGCCGCATCTTATTGGTTACATATAACCAATGCTAAGGGTAAAGTTTTTAAGCAACAATTGATGAAAATCAATCGATAGGTTTCATCATACCCGTTATACTTGGAGGAAGTTTGTATTTCCCAAGCTTCCTTCAACGGCAGCATATTTCAATGAACCTCTTCTCTGATAAATGGTTAACTATAGAACGATGTGAATATACAAGCTAGCATTCAAAGTAGATGGAGCCCTAGGTATTGAATCCGTCCATTGAGAATAGCTGGTTATCGTAAGAATAGATGATCATTTATGAGAGATATCCGAGTAGTAATTATTGGTGTTTTTGTATTACTGGCCATTGCTAGTGCTTTTTTTCTTACCCGTTTGCGCTTTACCTTTGACTTTGAACAATTCTTTCCACGAGGGGATGAGGATTTGGAAGTTTTTCGAGCCTTTATTGCCGAATTTGAAACCGATGATAACTTTTTGTTGGTAGCGGTTAGGCGAGAAGAAGGTGCTTTTGACCAGGCATTTCTCCAGCAATTTCACGACTTTAGCTTAGCGACTAGGAAGGTACCCCATGTAGTAGAAAGCCAGGCTATTACCCAAATTAGCTATCCGCTTAAAACGCCTTTTGGTTTTACGGCGATTCCCACGATTCATATCGACGACCCAAGTCGTTACCCGGCAGACCGGGCTAGAATACTCAAGGATGAACGTTTTGTAAATAACCTGATTTCTGCGGATGGAAAAACACTGGTGGTGTTATTAAAAACGGTCAATAGCATTGGTCTAGAGCAGGCGCGGGAGTTGATGAATGGCCTGAATGAATTGGTCAATCAATATGGATTTGAAGAGTATCATTACTTAGGTAGGGCCTACTTTCAGAAGGAACTAGTGGCGATGCAGAAGCGTGAGATTACCGTTTCTGCTTTGGTCTCAGGTCTTTTGGTGAGTTTAATTATGTTTTGGATCTTCCGCCGAACCAAGGGAATTGCGATTGCATTGGTCTCTATTGGCTTAGGTATGCTGCTTTTTATGGGACTGCTAGGCGCCCTGGGCAGACCCTTGAATGCGATGGCCGCACTCTATCCAGTGCTCATGATTATAGTAGGCACCTCGGATGTAATTCATATTATGTCTAAGTACATCGACGAACTCCGGAAGGGAAGCTCCAAGAAGGAGGCCATTACGGTTACGATCAAGGAAATAGGCTTAGCTACCTTATTAACATCGCTGACTACAGCCATCGGGTTTGGTACCTTACTCACAAGTAGAGTCGATCCCATTCGAGATTTCGGTTTAAATGCCGCCTTAGGCGTGGTGGTAGCCTATATCACGGTGATATTTTTTACTACATCCTTGCTTTCCTATTTCAAGGCTGACCAATTGATGAAAATCGGCAAGAGCTTGGCCTTCTGGGAAAAAACGATGCTGGGGAGTTATCGCTTTACACTTGCCAATGCCAATCGAATTCGATGGGGCGCATTGATTATGCTTATTTTATGTGGAGTGGGAATTAGCCAGATTAATACCAACTATGGCATCATCGACAACCTACCACGAGGGAAGAAAATAACCGAAGATTTTACTTTTTTTGAGAAAGAACTATCTGGTTTTCGACCGATGGAATTGGCCGTATATGCACAAGGGGATTATGAAGTGAGAGACCTGTCTCTTATACACATCTCCGAGCCCACGAGACCGAGGCTGATCTCG
>CAJXUM010001068.1 GCA_913060855.1 uncultured Lewinella sp.
ACACTATCCTCTTCGTCGGCAGCGTCAGATGTGTATAAGAGACAGATAATAACCCGAAATATGATATCCCCAGTACTTACAATTTTGAAAACGTAAGCTATAGCGGACAAACCCAACGTCTTGCTATGCTTTTGGAATTGAAAAGCTATATGGGTGGGTCGAAAACAGCCGGCACGGCATTGAATGCCGACCAAATGAAAGCCATGTTTAGTAATGATGCCGCTAATGCCGGCTGGACCAACACCTATGAGGATTCTAAGCAGATCAAAAGCAAAACCTTTGAGGGGCAACAAGCGGTCTTTGATGCTTTATTTGATGAATTGGCCTTAGCTAGCCAATCTACAGTAGCAGGTACCGAAGGACAAGCTGGCGTCGTCAATAGCCTAGATGGCAGCAAAAGTTATTTACTAGGCGATGAGGGTTTAGATCATGCCCAACTAATTGAAAAAGGACTCATGGGGGCTTGCTTTTACTATCAAGCCGCCGCGGTATACATGGGGGCTGACAAAATGAACGTGGACAACGAAACCGTTGAACCAGGTGAGGGCACCGAAATGGAGCACCATTGGGATGAAGCTTTTGGTTACCTGGGTGTGCCTAAGGATTTTCCTACAGCCAAGGATGGCATTTTATTCTGGGGTAGCTATGCCGACAAGCGCGATGCGGTATTGGGAAGCAATGCCAAAGTCATGGACGCGCTAATCAAAGGTCGCGCCGCTATATCCAACAAAGACTTGACCACTCGAGATGAGGCGATCAAAGAAGCCCAAGCGGAATGGGAGTTAATCGCGGTGGGTTCCGCCATACACTACATCAATGAAACCCTGGATAATTTTGATGACATGGCTATCCGGGGGCACGCTCTTTCTGAAGGAATTGCCTTCGCCTACAGTTTACAATTCAACCCTAACAAAACAGTATCCAATACACAAGTGAGCGAAATACTTACGCTCATGGGTGGAGCCGATACATTCGACAAAATGAACTTGTACCAAGCAGATAAAACCAAATTACAAGAAGCCAAGGATCTCTTGGCAGCTTATTATGGCCTGGAAAGCAAGAAAGATGATTTTTGATGTGATTTCAAACATATGTGATTCCTTCCCAAGGCTCTGTCTCACGGCAGGGCTCTTGGTCTTTTATAGCACTCATTTTATTTAGCACTAGAAACTATGAAAATTACAAGCTTTCCAATTGTCTGTTTGATGGCCTTACTGCTACTGACGCAGTGGGCTTGTAAGTCTGATGGAAGTGGTGAAACCCCTGATCCTTGTACGAGTCAACTAGATCAAGGCGCCCTCTTCCAAACAACGGTAGATCAACTGATCATTCCCAGGTATCAGGCGTTCCAAACCGCTGTCAATACGCTACAATCTAAAACGACCAGCTTTTTAGCGGCGCCGGAAGAGACTACCTTACTAGCCTTACAAGAAGCATTCAAGGCTGCTTATGTCAACTGGCAATATGTGGCCCAATATCAATTCGGCCCAGCAGAAGAGGTGGGTTTACAAATGGCCGTAAATAATTTCCCCGCGGATATTAGTCTCATACAGGCTAATATTGAGAATGGTAAAACGGATTTCAGCCAGCCTGAAGCTTTTGATAGAGGCTTCCCAGCAATGGACTATTTGTTGTTTGGTTTGGCAGATAACAATGCTGATATCATCGCTAAGTATGTTGATGATGCAGCCATCAAAGTAAACTACCAAGCCTACTTACAAAATAATATAGATGCTATCAAATCCAAGATAGATCAAGTCCTCAACAAATGGGAAAAAGAAGGGTTTCGAGAAGAATTCATTGCTGCTACAGGTACCGCTGCAGGTGCCTCTTTGAGTCAAATGATCAATGGTCTCAATCAGCACTATGAAGTTATTCGACGCGAAAAGTTAGGTATTCCTGTAGGTGCCTTGACCTTGGGTTTCTCCAATCCCGAAAAAACAGAAGCTTACTTTGCCGGCATTTCCACACAATTAGCGCTAACTGCCACTCAAGCAGCGCAAGAATTCTACCTAGGAAAAGGCGTAGATGGCGTCAACCGGACGGGCTTAGATGATTATCTCCAGCAAATCAGTGAAACCGCTGAAGGCCAAGCCCTACATCAATCCATCGCTGAGCAATTTAATTTAGCCATTACAGCGCTAGCAGCATTAGCAGATCCTTTGTCGGAAGAGATTAATAATAATCAAAGTGACGTAGAGGCCACCTATGCCGAAGTAGTAAAACAGGTAGTCAATATTAAAACGGACTTGCCCTCCTTACTTTGCATTGCGATCACTTATGTGGATAACCCTAGCGACTCTGACTAATGGAGAAAGGCCTACTGCATAAAACCCTGTTTCGATCCACCTCGATCGCCCCACTCATCACCTTCCGGGTATTGTTTGGCGGCTTGATGATGGTGGGTGCGCTGCGTTTTATGCAGCAAGGCTGGGTCGAACGATTGTATGTAGCGCCTACCTTCTTCTTTAAATTTTATGGGTTTGAATGGGTCTCGGTCCTGTCTCCAACTGGCATGTACTTGTTGTATAGCCTCATTGCCCTATGTGCAGCCTGTATCATGCTGGGGTTCTTCTACCGGCTAGCCACCATCTTATTTTTTCTCAGTTTCACCTATAGCGAGTTAATCGATAGCACCAATTTTCTCAATCATTACTACCTGGTGTGCCTTTTAGGGTTTTTACTCATTTTTATCCCCGCTCATAGAAGTCATTCCTTGGACGTTTGGCGAAAGCCGCAATGGAAACGTTCACTAGTGCCTGTTTGGACGATCAATAGTATTATCCTGCAAGTGAGCCTCGTCTACTGCTTTGCAGGTATTGCCAAACTCAATAGCGATTGGCTGCTACGCGCCATGCCCTTGGCTATCTGGCTACCCACTAAAGCGGATTGGCCCTTGCTCGGCCAACTCTTCGCCCAATCTTGGACCGCCTATGCCTTCAGCTGGACGGGTGCGCTGTACGATTTAACCATCCCATTTTTTCTTCTGCATCCTCGCACACGACCTTTTGCCTATATCGCAGTGATCGTATTCCATGTACTCACCAAGCTGCTCTTCAATATCGGCTTATTCCCTTTCATCATGATTTTCAACACCTTGATCTTTTTCTCGGGAGCTTGGCATAGACGGGTTTGGGGGGGAGTTGAAAGTCGGAAGTCGGAAGTCGGAAAACCCAGCCAAGCGCTGATCTCCCCTTCAGGGGACAAAGGGG
>CAJXUM010001069.1 GCA_913060855.1 uncultured Lewinella sp.
CTCGGTCTCGTGGGCTCGGAGATGTGTATAAGAGACAGGTTTAAAGTAAGTATCATATTTTTTATGAAAGAAAGCTCTTAATTCTTTCATATATTTTATCAGTTGATGATAGTCTAATCTTTTTTCAGATGGCCCGTTTGGTTCCTTGTTACCTAAAAAATCTATCTGGTTTGTTTCCTTGAGTTTAACATTGTCTGTTTTTTCAAGTGGAATACAAATGTCTAATATGAACTTTTGCTCAGGATGAGTTTTGTGGTCATTATGATACATCTCAAAATAGTCTCCATCTCTAAATTTATAATCATTTTCAACGACCCAGATGCACATGTTTTTCCACGCTTTTGAAATTTCTTCTGCTGTAATTTCAAAATGCCCAACGGCATAAATGCCCTTCTTTAAGTTTATTTGTCTGATTTCTCCATCGGTATCAACGTTCTCACTAATTGTTATGCCAGCACTGAATCTCAATTTTGAAGTTTGAGTGACATTTGGGTTGTCGTGATAAATAGTAATAGCTTTGAAATTCGAAGTATCCAATACTTTTTTTTGATATCCCCATTCCATCAATCTTTCAAACATATTACCAGCCTGATCAAATTCTCCAATATGTGATATACTGGCAAGCTTTAGCGCTGGAAGTTCTTTTATTGTTATTTGTGCATTCATTTTAATCCATTGTTTAATGTGATCAATGGAACAAATGTATTTTTCGGATGAAAAAGGTTCTATACCAATCTTGCTAAGTAATTTTTTTCCTTCAGATTTAAACCTGGTCGGGCTAATTCCATAGTAGGTTTTAAATGCTCGGGAAAAAGAACTATCACTATTGAAACCGTATTTATACGCTAAATCGATTAAGGGAATGTTGGGTTCAACAAGTAGAATAGAAGCAATACGCTCAATTCTTTTTCTATTGATCAATTCATTTAATCTCTCGTTAACTACTGTTAGAAATACTCTATGAAAGTGGTAAGGTGAATAATGGGCTTTCTCTGATAAATATTCAAGTGATAGGTCAGCATCAAGGTTCTTTTCAATGAAATCCAAGACGAAATTTATTCGTTTGAGGTATTCTCGTCTTGTTTCGTTCATTAGACTTTATTTCGGTTTTCTCAAATGCCACACAACGATCAACTATGCTCAATGGGGCAACACTACCCACCACAAACCCGCTACCCCAAAATCTGG
The DNA here is from genome assembly GCA_913060855.1 of uncultured Lewinella sp. Lineage (GTDB taxonomy): Bacteria > Bacteroidota > Bacteroidia > Chitinophagales > Saprospiraceae > DT-111. The sequence continues at coordinate 1,189 of CAJXUM010001069.1, forward strand.
CTGACCATCTTCAAACGGATACCTGACAGCTGCGGGTGGCAGCTCCAATGCCTGTTCAATAAAATCTACTTGACGCATCATTCTTGAAGATTCGGACATCAAGTGAACCCAGTACCTTGAATAATCGACTTTAAAATAAAACCCACTTTCAGCAGCCGTTTGCGTTCCATACAATGCCCAATCATTATCGAGTAATACAGCAGCCATTGGAACATCACCATAAGCTTCAGATCCAGGATAATAATTCTTTCGCCACCCTAGCCATTCTTCTTTTCTCACTACGGGTCTTAAATCATTATCGTATTTTAAAAACCGCATTTTCCCTAGCGCTTCTAGATGAGTTTCTAAATATCCGCTTATTCTTTCTTCTCCTGATAAAACTGCCAATCGTGCATAGTGTTCCGTATTATGTTCTCCATATATGGTTTCATACCCACCACGCGCTAATCCGTTACCTTCCATGGATGTTCCTTTTGTCGAAACCCAAGGGCCACCATATATACCGTCTTCCAAACCGATACAAACATCAAAATAGTACTGCTTGGTTTCTGCTGGCCAGCATTGGTTGGGATCCAGTTTCAGCAGACATTGATCGGCCAAATAAGCGGCAGTGAGATTAACTATATCCTGATTCGAGGCATGTCCCCGACGGCTGGGCAAGGTAAGGTAATCTCGAAAACCAGCAAACAAATTGATATAGGCCTGACGACGGGAAATAAGTGAGTCCCCTTCGTTTATCAATTCATTCATGTAAGAATCGGTCAAAATTTCATGCTGCATAGCCAGAAAAGCCCCAGGAGCACCTTTCATGCCAAATCCCATAAGAGAACCGGCTCCTGGAGTACGATTTGGAGCTCCAATCCATCGTCCTCCCGATACATTTTCCAGTTCAATATATCCACCATCACTGCCTTGGGCAATTCTCAAGAAATCAAGGGCTTTAACAACACGGTCAATTAAGGTAGAATCTTGATAATATTTTGACCATGGCTTATGAAAAGCAAGTGCTATTGTTTCAATTGGCATCTGCGCCCTTACATGTGCATTTTGACGAGCACTCCAAGTGGCTTTATATTGCTCAAGTGTCCAGTCAGCATTTTTTGCACCGTGTATATTTAAGGCGCCGGTCATTATTTCAGGCCCCCAACCATTTGCTACCCAATTGTCCCATTCTTCACCATAATATTGCCAGGTCAAAAACCGGTCAACAGCAAGATCCAGCTGTGTATGAAGGTGTTCAATTTGGGTTTGCCCATCAGGAGAAGGATTTGGAGCATTAAATGCTGGTGCACTGCCCTGCGGTTCATCTTCATCCGGTTCAAAATAAGAATTAGTATGGGTGTAAGCGCTGTAGATGGGTAATTCAGCCCCGGCTAACCTTAGATGAATAGTATCTTGGCCTTGCAAAATTTCATCCGGCAACAAATAGGTTACATATACAAAACGATTCGGGTATATGGAAGTATTACTCCAGTTTACAATCTCAGGCGTATCAGATCCTGAACTACCGACTTGACTCCATCTTCTTATTGTACCAAAAACTGTTTCATGGTAATAAAGGTGAAGATATCTTCTACTTTCAAGCGTATCTGATCCCCATAGTTTGAGGGTAATATAGTTTTGAACTTCAGGATCAACTGATAATGTAACCCCAAAATAACTTGAATCAAGATCAGTTCCTTCCAGTCTTCGGTATGATTCATTAAGCCCCCCGTTACCTACGGTAGTATTTAACTGATCTAAACGGTGTTCTGCCTCAGAATTTTCATCACCAAAAATCACCATATCTAATTGCTGTGCCCCTAAATCTGAAGCTATTGGCACAATTACCCCAACAATTACAGAGAGATACAAAACAAACTTTCTCAATTTTTTTTTACGCATAACGATAACTCAAACAAATTTTTAGCAAAAAAATATCTTCTAAAATAAAAGTAACGTTTTTTATAACCAGTTGAAATTTCAGTGTTCTATGGGTCTGTCTCTTATACACATCTCCGAGCCCACGAGACCGAGGCTGATC
>CAJXUM010001070.1 GCA_913060855.1 uncultured Lewinella sp.
CGAGATCAGCCTCGGTCTCGTGGGCTCGGAGATGTGTATAAGAGACAGCCATAACTCATCGTTTTACTCTTAAAAAAGGCCTAAATTTGGTCAACTGGTTTCAATAGTGATAACCCCTAAAATTTGCCCTCATGAAAGATCCCATTTATGATCAGGCCCGGAAAAGGGTTCAAGAGAAAAAAGGTTTTTATACACACCTTACTGTTTTTATCTCAGTAGGTGTCTTCTTTTTTGCTATGAACGTGTTGACACGCGATCCATGGGAACCCAATGAGTGGTGGTTTTTCTTCCCCTTATTACCATGGGGCGTAGGTTTATTGATTCACTATTTCTCTGTATTCGGATTACCTGGCACAGATATATTGACTCAGAAATGGGAAGAACAGGAAATGGAAAAAGAATTGCAACGTTTGCGTAGAAAGGAGGAAGCTGTGCAGGAAGAAAAATTAGACTTAAAGGAAGTTCGCAAAATCAAGAAGGAGAATTGGAACGAGGACGATTTGGTCTAAATGATGGATAATACGCAGATCGATATCGCTTTGGAAGATGGCGCCAGTACTAAAATTACGCAGTTCGGCGAAACAAAAGATGGTAACCAACCTATCTTTATTTGTCTCTCAGCCATGGGAGTAGCGGGCTCTTACTACAAACCACTTGCCATAGAACTCTCCAAGCAAGGAGCGGTAGCATTTACCACTGATTATCGAGGAATCGGTCACTCATCTGTGGCACCAAAACAACATGATTTTGGCTACAAAGAAATTGTAGACTACGATTATAGAGGGATTTTCAGTACGGTTAATGATCGTTACCCTAATAACCCTAAATACCTCTTAGGCCATAGCCTTGGAGGGCAGTTGGGCAGCTTATATGTAAGTCGCTTTGCAGAACCGAGTGTGAAGGGCTTAATTTTGATTGCTTCTTGCTCTGTGTATTACAAAGGCTGGGAGGGTATGGCGGCTTGGCTTACTTTATTTGGCACACAATCCTGTTTTGTAATCAGCCAGGTGCTCGGGTATTTTCCCGGAAAAGTATTGGGATTTGGTGGGACGGAGGCCAAATCTGTCATGCGAGATTGGAGCAGACAGGCAAGGACGGGGGCCTATAAGCCTTCTAATAGCGCCTTTGATTATGAAGGGGCTTTGCAAAATTTGAAATTGCCAGCATTGGCTATTTCTATTCAAGGTGACCAATATGCACCTAAAAAGGCAGTGACCAATTTATACAAGAAATTTCATCCATCGACAGCAGTACATCATCACCATCTTACTCCTGACGAAGCCGGTATTCCAAACCTGAATCACTTCAATTGGGTTCGGCAACCCAAAGGGATTGGTTCGATAATACAGGAATGGCTTGCTCAGCAAGAATAAGCTAGCTCAATTCAAACTTAACGGTCAGCGGCGTTTTTACGCGTACGTTCCTACCTTTTAACTTACCAGGTATCCAATTGGGCATTTGTTTGATCAGTCGGATCGCTTCGTTAGCACATCCACCACCAATATCCCGTAATACCTTCGAAAGCTTAACACGACCATCAGGTTCTACGATGATTTCTAGGAGGACAATACCAGAAATGTTTTGTGCTTTGGCATTTTGTGGATACCGGATATGCTCCTTTACGTATTTTTTGAAAGCGAACTTACTACAATGCTGGCGCTCCAAATTGGATTTATTTTGTTCGCAATCTCTACTATTAAATCGTGGAGATTCCTCTACTATTTTATAAATCGGTTGGCTATCGTAAGAGCTAGGTATGGGTTGTCCATTCAGTGTAATGAATAGAAAATTTGATATAAAAAATAGAAAGGCAAAAGATTTGGGCTTAAATGAGATCATCGTTTCGGGGAGATTTGATTGAAATAAATAGTTGACTTACTCGTACCAGCAAAAATAGCCTAAAATACTAGCGAGTAGTAATAAGTCGCATACATATTATAAAAAAACCTCATTCCACTATAAAGTGATATCCCACTCCTTTTAAGGTTACGATTCTAACTTGCTGATCTTTATTTAGATAATCGCGCAGCTTTTTGATATAAACATCGAGATTACGAGAATTGAAAAAAGAGTCATCTCCCCAGACCTCCTTGAGTATATCCTTTCGTTGAACAGGTATGTTTTGGTGGCTACTAAAAATCTTGAGCAGCTCTGTTTCTCGATGAGAAAGCTGTCGTACATCCTCACCCCATCGAAGTTCGTACTTATGAGCTAAAAAAGTATAGGAGCCTAAGGCTACCCCTTGTTCTGGATTGGAGATAGATTGACGCCCACCCGCTAATACTAGGAGGTTATTGATCCGGACAATCAATTCTTCCATACTAAAAGGTTTTTTGAGATAATCGTTACCCCCTACTTGAAACCCCTTTAATACATCTTCTGTCTGGTTTTTGGCGGTCAAAAAAATAATGGGTATTTGGGTATCTAATTGTCTAATTTCCTGCCCGATTGTGAATCCATCCTTTCCTGGTAACATGACATCTAACACACAAATATTAGGCTCAAATTGCTGGAATGCTTGTAAGACTGAGCTCCCATTGGTTTCCATATGAACATGAAAATTACGACTCTCCAGGCTTTCCTTTACAATCTTACCCAGGAATGGCTCATCCTCTACATACAGCACTTTAACTTGTTTCATGATCCACAGGTAATTTGATGGTGAAAATACTTCCCTTCCCTGGCTCACTCTCCACCGCAATGTTGCCATGGTGGCGCCGGATCACGTTAGCCACATAATTCAATCCTAGCCCGTGTCCTTTAATGTCATGCTTGTCACCCGTGGGAACACGGAAGAATTTTTGAAAAATCTTGTCCTTAAATTCTGGGGGTATTCCTATCCCATTGTCCTGCACTTGAAGCTGTAGCTTATCATTTTGTAACACAAGATTAACGGCAATACTAGGTTGAAGACTGCCGTATTTTAAGGCATTGTCTAGCAGGTTATAAATGACACTAGTCAAGTGAATTCGATCGGCATTAACCATAAAAGATTTCCCTTCCACCGTAAATTGGATAGTCGCAGTAAATTTTTCGAACTGTAGTTTCATGGAATTAAGAATCTCATTAATCAGTTGTTTGAGATCAACTTTCTCTAGTTTCAATTCCATTTCCTCTTCACCAAACAGAGCCGTCTTCAGTACTTTGTCCACCAGTATAGAAACTGTCTCTTATACACATCTGACGCTGCCGACGAAGAGGATAGTGTA
>CAJXUM010001071.1 GCA_913060855.1 uncultured Lewinella sp.
CTACACTATCCTCTTCGTCGGCAGCGTCAGATGTGTATAAGAGACAGCTACTGAGGAAAATACAGGGCCGAGTTATAATACTTCTACGGTTAGCAGTTTACAAAACAATACACTGATCGTCAATGACCTCATAGAGGTTAATCCTAACCCTGTTTTTGATCAGCTCAATATGATCATTTATAGTGTGAGCAAAGCAGATCTGAAGATCGATATTTTCAATTTGGAAGGCCGACTCATCAGTACCCTATCTGAGAAAAACCTGCTTTCTGGTAAAATTACCTTATCGAAAAATATAGAAGACTTAGCTGCTGGTCTATACACGATTAGTGCCATGAGCCGGGACCTCCAAGGAGGGAGAGATAGAATCCAAACTATTAAATTTATTAAGTCAAGATAACAAAGTGGATGAGGTATAGGTAGGGGCAATCTATTCCTCTATTTACAAGTACAGGCATAGTGGTCTAGTTCCTGGCTATCCGCCTGTTGCCAGATACGACACGGAGAGCGACATGCTTGTCATTCAATTTGTCAATACAACTGATTCCAATAATTGGGGCTAGTGATGTCGATTGCACAGCGCATGAGTAAGGAGATATATTAGTTCTAGCGTTGCTTGGACAACCATCTTTGATAGGCTGCTTTCCCTTTGGCAAACTCAGCTGCGGTAGTGTAAAAATGGTGCGATCCGTCACCCGCTTCGACATTAAGAACATAATACAGATGGTCTGTCTGTGCAGGATTAAGTGCTGCCTCAATCGCCGTTCTGCTGGCTGAACTGATTGGGCCGGGAGGCAAACCATATACCTTTCGGGTATTATAAGGGTGGTCGATCTCGACGTCACTTTTGTGAATGATACCATCCCAACGGCCAAGTAATTTGGCAATGTATACATTCGTTGCATCGATTCCCAGCGGGATTCCACGTTCGAGTCGATTGTAAATGAGCGAAACCACTAGCACTCGTTCGGCATCTACTTTAGACTCGTTTTCGATGAGACTGGCGATGATGACAATTTCCCGCTTAGTTTTTCCAATTTTTCGCGCCAACTCATCCCATTCGGGCTGCCAGATGGATTTAAATTGTTCCACCATTTTAGCAATGATCGATTTGGGATGCTCCTCTAATTCAAACTGGTAAGTAGTAGGGTAAAGGTAACCTTCAAGATTTGTTGCTGTAGGGTCTATGTCCTCGATTAGACTGACTTCCTCCATCATGGCCAACACCTCTTTTTCTGTCACTTGCGGCCCTCCCGGAAACTGGTTTACAATACGTTTAGCAATCTCAAAGCGTGTCCAGCCCTCAGGAATAGTAAGTGCTTTAGTACGTTTTTTTCCGTCTTTTAATTGGTTTAATACCTCTATCGGGCTAATCGGTAAGGGAAATAAATAATCGCCTGCTTCCAGCTTTGCGTTTTTTTTAAAGAAACGCAAATAGATTTTGGTAGACAGGGGGGCCTGTATTACCTGATTATCTTCCAATACCTCAAGAATGCGATAGGAAGCTAAACCCTGCTCAATAGTAATGTATCGAGTAGCATTACTATGTGTTACAGGAGTATGCAAAGTATTATACAACCAAAAAGCTAATCCTCCGGTAACTAGGACCGTCAGGAAGAATAGCGCTAATAGCCGGCGGACGAACTTTATACCAAAATTATATTTTGAAGTTGAATGAAATGAATACCAAGCTGTAGCCCGGCCTTCTATATTTGAAAACATGATAGGTGGATAGGCTAAAATTAAGGATTATAATGGTGATTTACTACAAGGCTCCCTATGGCAAGGTTCATTTTAACCCTCACTCGATTGAAACTGATACTGTGTTTAGTGTTGGCTCTTTTCAGGCCTTAATCTAGTTCAAAAAACGGGTTTACGAAGGAAATACCCAGGCGATAGATTAAATATTGGGTTGCCCCTCCGAGCCTTGACAATGGATTCGGCCTGGCACATCAAACTCTTTTGCTAAACTGTAGTATGGTTCTCATCATTCATGATTAGGAGCGATTCCATTATATTGAACCCTAATTTCGCCCATCACCTCCAAGGGTAGGTTTTATAGAAGACTTGATGATGCATGTCGCTTATACTGCCCTGGTGTTTGCTTCATCACAGCTTTAAAAGCCGTATAGAAAGCCGACCTGGAGGAGAAACCGACTTCCTGGCCAATGCCCTCGACGGTCAGGTGGTCGCTTTCTTTGAGTAGGGTACAGGCTACCTTAATTCGATATTCATTAATGTATTGATTGAAGGAAATACCCAGGCGATCATTGATGACTTGAGATACCTCATGGGGCGTAGAGTCAATAGATTGGGCAATATCAGCCAGTTTAATTTTTTGATTCAAATAGGGTTGATCCTCTTGCATTAAGTCCGAAAGGGATTGCAATAAGTGGTCGGCTTGAGCGGGGTTAATCTTTTGATTTTGATACTTAGTAGGTGCTGCTTGCAAGATGATCGAATAGTTCTTTTTGCTGATTAGAAAGCCCGTAAAGGCATAGAATACACAGGAAAATAATAAGGGTCCTGACAAGTAAGGAAAGCCATAATAAGCTAGGTTATAGGCTATACACAAAAGTAGGATGCTTGAGATCACTAACAGCAGCCAATACTCTCGAATACTAGCCTCCCTCTTCAATGCTTTTTGAGCTAAGGGCGCCACGAACCAACAACTGGCTATCATATATACCACCCATACCGCATAAATTCCTCTTACTATCTGATAATTCCAGGCATAAGGGTGGGTTTCATACGGCCAAATCAGGCCGACTGTAACTATGGTAATCAACGGAATCATTAGATGCAAGCCATCCGATCTTTTGGGCCCACTGGTATCAGCTAAAAAATGCCGAACGTATAGCCACAATAAAGGACCAACCAGGATACAGGCCGACAATCCAATTTGCCGATAAAACCGATCTACCTCCATAAATATGTGAAAGACCGATTTCCCAATTCGGATACAAAGCATTAACATCAGAAGGCCAAAAAGAATATTGACCCACCGCCGCGGCTTGATGAAGAACAAGAAACACAGGGCCAATAGAAATCCATTGAACACCCCCAAGCCTGCTAGAAAGAATAATATTTGATTGCTGATTGCCATAGAATAGGTGCAAAGGTAGTATAGCCCTCTCTTTTAATGGTTATTTCCAGGTTGAAATCTGTCTCTTATACACATCTCCGAGCCCACGAGACCGAGGCTGATCT
>CAJXUM010001072.1 GCA_913060855.1 uncultured Lewinella sp.
TCGGCAGCGTCAGATGTGTATAAGAGACAGTATCTCCGCTGCTCAAAACCTACCCTTTGATCACAATGAAATTTTAGGGGCCTGCTTCAATATGCTGAAGCGATTGGTGCGAACTCGCCCCGTCGGCTTCGAATTGTTACCTCCAAAATTCACGCTCACCGAATTGCAACACCTCTATGAGGCCATCCTTGAAGTACCCTTGGATAAACGCAACTTCCGCAAGAAAATTCTATCGATGAACTTGTTGATAGACCTAGATGAAAGTCAGGAAGGAGTAGCGCATCGCCCCGCTCGGCTCTTTAGTTTTGATAGGGGTAAATACGAGGAATTCTTGTCTGATGGCTTCAATTTTGAAGTAAAAGAAAGCAAGGGTAAGATGAAGGTGAGTCAATGAGGTGAGGTAGTGAAAAAGTGAAGTTGTGAATGTTTCGCCTCTTTACCCTTTCAACACTTCGTTTCTTCACAAATTCCCCCTAATCCACTCCAATACTTTCGCCATTTCTATTTTCAAAGGAGAGGAACCGGTTGGGAAGTTATTATGCATAAAGCTGAAGATCAATAAGCGCCCGCTTTTGGTGACCAGATATCCACTCAAGCAATGTTTATTGCGCAGTGTTCCCGTTTTGGCAAAAATATAAGGTTGCCCATCACTTCCATACCAATTACTAATCGTACCTGCTTGTCCGCCGCCAGGAAAGATGGAGAAGAGCCATTCTTTAGACTTTGCAGCTAGTAGTTTTTCTAAGACGAAGACCACCGTTCGGGGGGTAAACATATTGTAGCGGGTCAAACCAGAACCATCATACCAAAGTAGTTGATCGGGCGCTTCTTTAAATAGGGTTTCTTGGGCTAACCTTATCAAGGTATCACTTTGAATAAATCCCAATTGTTTATCAGCGCATAATAAGAGAAGTTGCTCTGCGATAAAATTATCGCTGTCCTTCATTAAGCGCTGGTAAATGGTATCTGGGAAAGGAGTACTTAGGGTCTGTTGCGTGGTGATCGCCGCTGTGTCTAGACTTAAGGCGGTGATTTTTCTTCCTAAGGTATCTCCTAGGAGTTGTACGACCAAGTCAGTGCTTGTTTTATAAGGCTTTTCGATGATGTATGTGCTGTCGGTTAGTGCGATTGGATTGTATTGAAAAGTGTTGGCATTCTGAGCTCTTTTGAAGTAAGGGGATCTATTTCCCAAGGTTTCATTCAATTCCAGTTGGGGTTGAAAGTAAGTAGGTGTTACAGAGAAGGAATTAGGAGCTTGTGTTTGGGCTTCTCGTTGAAAACGAATGATATTGCCATAGATCGGGAATGGCGATCTTTCAGCTTGGTAGGCGTAGTTGTAATCATCCCAAGCCCAACCTGGACCATAGTGCGCTTCCTGGAAGTTATGATCGGAGAAGAAAAGTGGCCCTTGATGTGCTTTTAAGAAAGAAAAGACCAGCTGGTTTTGGGGTATGTCGTGATGTAAAAAGGCTGGATTTCCCGTTCCCCAAAAAAAGAGGCTATCGCCTTTTAACGTATAGTTGATAAGGGGTAGACTGTCTTGTAGGAATTGTAAAGCGGTATAGAGGGTGAAGATTTTAGTATTAGAAGCAGGAGTGAAATATTTAGCCTCATTTTGTTGATAAAGCGTCGTTTGATTAGCCGGGTCATAGAGCATAAAACCGGTGAAACTCTTCGAAAAAACCGGAGATTGTACAATGAGTTCATCAAGTGTTTTGGATGCTTTGCGGGAAATTGGCTGGGTAGTAGTGCAAGCGCCTAGCCAAAGGCCAAGGCCGAGGAGGCAATAATTGATTAAATTCTTACTCAAGGTTTGCTAATGTTTAGGGTATTGCTAAATTGTGGACAGATATAAGATGTTCTTAAATCCAGATGAAAATACCAAAATGAGACAGATTACCCAATTTATATGTAAGCTACTACCCATTTTATTATTTAGCACTGGCCTCTTTGCTCAGCCGCTGAGTGATCAAAAAACAAAAGAGGTATTTGAAAGTGCTAGAGCAAAGGTATGCTTGCTGAAAAATGATAATCAACTGATTCCGCTTCAACGCTTGGATACCCTGCGAATGGCTTACCTCAGCTATCAGTTTGAGGATAATACCATTATACCGGCTTTGCAGATGGGCAATGGATTAAAAACAATGCTCAACAAATACAGCGAAGTAGACAGCTTATCTAGTGATTCACTTGCTGTAGAAGAATGGTTGAAAAACTACGATTTATTTATTGTCGGCCTGCAAGATGGCGTGATGGATGCAGGTGGGAATGTAGCTATGGCTGATGATAGTTATTATGAATGGTTGGATCAACTATCGCAGCGGGCGAAGGTGGTCGTGGTTGCCCGAAATTCGGGACCCAATACCTTGAAAATACCACCTGGGGTACAAACTTTGTTGACTATACCTCCTGCCACAATCTGGGGAGAGTCGGTCGCTGCTCAGATTGTGTTTGGGGCACTGGGGGCGCGAGGCGAAATGGAAACGGATTTTAATGAAGAATTTAAGAAAGGCCGGACTTTCGTATCGGAAGGAAAAATGCGCTTGGCTTATTTGCCACCAGCTGTAGCTGGGGTAGATGGCTTTTACCTGGAAGAAAATGTAAAGAGAATAGTAGAAGAAGGAATTGAAGCGGGTGCTTTTCCGGGGGCGCAAGTCTTAGTGGCAAAAGATGGTGCAGTTGTGTATCACAAAGCCTTTGGTTACCATACCTACGATAGTACACAGGAAGTATCCCTGACCGATATTTATGATTTCGCCTCGGTATCGAAAGTAACCGGTGCTTTGCCCGCTGTTATGAAATTGTACGGCGAGGATCGCTTCAATATAGATGCACCATTGAAGGAATATTATCCGTCATTTTCCAAGTCAAATAAGTCTGACCTGACTTATCGTGAAATGCTGGCGCATTATGCTCGATTACGACCTTGGATTCCTTATTGGCAAGGTACGCTGAAAGGGAATGCTCGCTATCCTTGGCAAAAGAAGTGGGATACCAATCGGATCAATGATGGCCGCTATCGTGGCCGGACTTTCAGTGAAACACCTTCCGCTGATTATAATGTTCGCATCACTGATCAACTTTGGCAGCACCGAGGCTTTAAGAAGAAGATGTTTAAAGCGATTAAGAAATCGCCCTTGCTAGAAAAGAAAGAATATGTTTATTCCTGTCTCTTATACACATCTGACGCTGCCGACGAAGAGGAT
>CAJXUM010001073.1 GCA_913060855.1 uncultured Lewinella sp.
CTCCTACATTTTCTCCAAACAGTGCAATACGCACTTTATATTGTCCTATCATAACCGGGAGCCACTAGGCAGCCCGCACTACTTTCATGTGAGATTGATTTAATCATCGGGTCTAGTAAAGTACGAGAAGCAATATTAGTAAAATAATTGCTATCGCATAGACCTTGGTAGTTAATAATTAGTAAGGTAAAATGAGCAGTCGTTAGGGTATAATTACCCATTATTAACTACTCATTATCAATTGTTAATTAGTCATTCCAACACACTCATTCCCACTAGATCTAGTGCGGAACACCCTCAGTCAAGGCTCCCACAAAAGTCACACTATGATTCGCGTATTAATCATGCTTCTTGTATTTGGTTTTACGGTCTATGGCCATGCTCAAAATATCCCGGCACCAAAAGGTTGCGGATATGATCACTATGTTCACCAATTGAATCAACAGCATCCAGGCTTCAAAGCCAATGCTGATCAGGTATTCTCCAGCGCAGCGAAAAGGCCTGCTCTTGAGAAAGACCTGGAGATCTATACCATCCCCGTTGTTGTACATATGGTTTGGAAGAATGAAGAAGAAAATTTATCTACCGATTTAGTAAAAGATGTCATTGATGTATTGAACGAGGATTACAGACGTAAAAACTTGGATGCGGATAGTGTTCGGGATGATTTCCTTGATGTGGTAGGTGACCCTTTCATCGAATTTGAACTAGCCGAGGTGGTAAGAGTTGAAACTACGGCTGAATATGAATTAGATCTTTTGGCCGGAAGTCTCCCCGATAATGTAAAGAAAACAGCAGAAGGCGGTAGTGATGCTTGGGATACCGAAAAGTACCTAAATATCTGGGTGTGTAATATCAAAGGTGGCAGTTTGTTAGGCTACGCTTATCCACCCGCCGACCTCAGTCACTGGCCAGAAGGGGCCAATGCACCTACGCCAGAGGTGGATGGCGTCGTTATTCACTATGAAGTCTTCCGTCGTTCTGGCACCCATACCGCTACTGGATTATTGGGTTCCGGAGAGACTACTGTACCGGTACGTGGTCGTACTATCACGCACGAAGTAGGTCATTATTTAGGCTTGCGTCATATCTGGGGAGACGGATTATTGTCCATTTTAGGTATCGCTGATTGTGATGCAGATGATGGTGTATCTGACACTCCACAACAGGGCGTTTCCAGTCAGTTTCAATGTGATCCTGCTCAAAACACCTGCGAAGATGGAGAAGGCGACAAACTCGATATGTTTGAAAACTTCATGGATTATGCCACCGAAACTTGTCTCAATAGCTTCACAGTTGAACAAATCGCGATTATGCGTAGCGTATTGGAAAACGAGCGAAGTGGCCTATTAGGTCAAACGGTGAGCAATACCATTGCCATTGAGGAATCAGCTGACTTTCGCGTGTATCCCAATCCGGCTAGTGGCCAGTTGTTTATTGAATCTAGCTTGGAAACCAACAGCGATTACCAAGTGCGTTTGGTAGATATGCAGGGGCGATTAGTGACAGCGCCAGCAATGGGCCGCCCGGCTAATAGACAAGAGATAGACATTGCTGGACTACCCAGTGGTCTATATGGCTTGATGATCTTGCAAGGTGGAGACCAATATTTTCAGAAAATTATTGTGAGATAGATATTTCCTACTGAATGGAGAAGGCCCGCTAGAAAGATAATGCTAGCGGGCCTCCCAATTGGAAATAACAGTAAAATGCAGCTATAATTAACTGCCTAATAACAGGCTGCACTTAAAATCACTATCGCTTTACACTTACCTACTACCCAACACGCAACTCGATAAGCCACAACGATTCTACCATGTATCAAGCCTCCCCTACTCCATCTTTCTTCAACAACTTCTACAAGCTTTTCTGCATGCAGATGCTGCTTTCATCTCCAATATAAGGTCCAAAATTAGAGATCCGTTGGTAGCCATTCTTTTCATATAAGCGTAAGGCTTCTGCTTGATTATCGGCCAATTGCAGGACACAGTGCTGATATCCCAATGTACGCGCCCAATCTTCCAAGGCCACTAATACCTGACTAGCTATGCCTAGACTACGGTGAGTAGAAGCGACAAACATACGTTTGACTTCCATCGCTTGTTCGTCAAAGGCTTTGATGGCACCGCAAGCAATAGGGCTTTCGTCTTGGTAGGCGACAATGACCTGTTTAATAGTCGCTAAGGCATTAAATTGGCCATAAAAATCCTGTTGTGCGCCGTAGCGGGCGGCTAAGTCCTCGTCCAATTGCTGCACGAGGTAGCGAAAGTCGGCATGCGTGGCGTCGGTCTGTACAAGCTTTACCTTGCTTTTCATTTTATTTCTTGTAGTTCTATTTTTCTAAATTCGGTAGGATGAGTCTCACTTTGAATCGAGATGTAACCTTCTTTTAACGGCATGCCCTCAGCAAAGGGAAAGCCTTCGGGAAGAGCACCCCCAATTTGCGCCTTATTGTAAACCAATACGGTATCGCCTTCGGCTATATGCTGGAACAAAGAATCACCCATGACGATGAATTCAGCATTCACCCATTGGTCGCCGTGGAAGGTCTTCGAGGATGAAGTAACACAATGGCGTTTGATCAATTTCCCGTCCATCTCTACGTGGGTACCAGGAGTACACAAGTTACAAGTGGAGCGCTCATCCTTACCATTGCCGCCTAGAATTTGAGCTTCGATAGAAACTGGGAAATCCTGGTCCTTCAACATCGTCTTTGGGTCTTGGCAATGCAGCATGAGGCCATTATTGCGGAAAGCCCAACCTGGACCGTCATGGAGCTGCTCTCCTACAAAGCGGTACTCTACGCGCAGGCGATAGCTCGAAAATGATTCTTTATAGAAGAGATGCCCAAATCGTTCATCAAAACTCTCGTAGCCATCGTAAGAGACCTTCAAAATTCCATCCTCTACCCGAAAGGTGTTGGCAAAGTTATCTCCGTATTCGTAGCCTCGAATCTTAGGCGTCCAACCCGTCATATCTTTGCCATTAAACAATTGAATCCAAGCTTGTTCGGAAGCAGCGGCATTAGCCGGAATAGCCTTTTTATTGCAAGAAATAGCCACCAACAGGAGGCCCAGTAGTAAAGTGAGTTTATTCATGATTATTAGACTTTATTATGAAATAATTTGTATGGAGCAAAAAGCGCCTCTTGCGGCTGCCCTGCGTTCCGTCCTCCCCTTAAGAGCTATGGCTATTAGGGTCCG
>CAJXUM010001074.1 GCA_913060855.1 uncultured Lewinella sp.
CGGCAGCGTCAGATGTGTATAAGAGACAGCCCTGGATGGTATCGCTGCCTTCCGAGGCTATCCGAAAGCCGTTAGAACTGACCAAGGGCCGGAATTCACTGGCAGAGCACTCGATCAATGGGCCTACCGCCATGGCGTTGAACTGAAGCTGATTCAGCCCGGCAAGCCGATGCAGAATGGTTACGTCGAGAGCTTTAACGGAAAATTCCGGGATGAGTGCCTGAATGAACACTGGTTCCGGGATCTCGCTCACGCCCGGGAGAAAATCAGCAATTGGCGCTTGGACTACAATGAGCAGCGTCCGCATTCATCCTTGGGGTATCAGACACCCCTGGAGTTTGCCTCCGCTCTCCGACTTGGAAAAACTGATTCAAAAGTAACGGACATTACTAGGGAGCAGTTGGATTAAAGACTGGGGGCAGGTCAATGATGAATCAGAGCTTAGGCACCTGTCCAAATTTCTGGGTCCACTTCAATGATCTTCTACAACCATAACAACTGAATTCTTTAAGCTACTAAGTGCACGATTTACACTTGGAGCGCCAAAACCAACACAACGGGCTAAACGCTTTGCATTATGCTTGTCGGTCTTCCTTGGGTCGGTGAACTGCTCCTTCATTGCATCGGTCCATTCGGCAGAATGGATCATCAACGCCCTTACAGTCTCAGGCCATAGATTTGGATATTCGTGCAGAATCCTTGCAGAAAAGTTTGCTGCCAAAGCGGTTGCAGCGCTTGTTGCTTCGAATGTTGAGAAGTGCCTTTCTGAAATATCGTGATGCGTAGTGAGAAGCTTGAGGCTATTTAGGCCTGCGCAGCTATATTTATCTTTTCCCACATTGCCAGCCTCGAAAACAACCTCAGGCTTTATCGGCATCGAGTTTTCCCAGGTGAGTGATGTCGTGCTATACGGGCTTAAGCCTCCATTTGGAGCTACAGGCTTATAGTGATCAGCCCCGGGATCATCAATAACCACCTTTCTTGTGTAGCCGCCCACTGTAATTGCATTCCAGGCTTGGCCTGGGTCGTGAATATCTTGTAACTCATTATGAGAGGGATAATCCATTAATTCGGTTAAGTCATCGCCGGTGTTTCCTGCACACACCAGCATCAGTCGGGGAAACCGATTCTCTCCTAAATAGTCAGAGCAAAGGCTATCGATCGTGCTTGACCAAGCCGATGGGCGTCCTCTATCCCGTGAATCGGTAGCAGACAATGCCATGGTATAGATACGATTTCGATCAAACGCTTGAATTTCCGGCAGTGAAACGCCTTCCGCTGTGATTGCTCCATGGTGCCTGCCCTGATTGTCCCCGGGCGATCTGATTAGCTTGACCCCTTCCAGGCGCCAATTCACCTCGAGCTCCGCTGTGGATTCAAGCGCAGTCGTCAGGTCACCCCATACAGAGAGGCCGCCCATTCCTGTTCCATGGCCGTCTTCATCATTAATGATCCATGAGGGATCAATAACATGTCGATCATTGGAATCAAGGACAGGAGAGATTAATGGATGCCCGGAATTGATACCGCTATCAAGAACACAAATGAAAGGACTGTTTCCATTGTTTGTAAATTTGGTTCTTTCGAGTAATTCGGTTACCCATTCCGCTTGCTCTTCTTTGCCCATTGCATCAAAGAACTCTGCTGTTTCTTTAGCTCGCCTAATCTCGGAAATCTTGCTCATTAATAGGGAGCTTTGGGATAACTTTGACCTGGTGCAGTAGACCAAAAGTACTGTTCGTTCAGGAAACTCCAGAGTGCTTTCAGAAACTTCGATCCCAATTGAAAAGGCAACTTTTCTAAAGTCGTGGACTACAGCCGTTCGGTCATCTAGAACAGGCAGCCATATCTCCCACCAAATTTCCTGTTGGCCGTCTGTTGGTAGGACCGAATCATCGTCGTTCCAAAGTTCGTTAAATGCTGACTCTCTAATAGATTCGATCGCGTCTATGAGCGTTCTGTTATCTCGAGGACCGCCCTTACGATCCTTACGTTCCTCTAGGTAGTCTTTAATCTTTTTCTCAAAAAATCCGATCTTATCAATGGGAACAAAAACGGAAGCGGTAACTTTATCGTCATGATACCGCACATTTAATAATTCAAGTTTTTGTCGTGAGTCAGCTAGACTCTCGAACGCAAGCTCAACCCCGGGGAAGCTATCAAACGTAACTTGAAGGCCGATGGATGACTCTAGCTCGTACTGTTCCGCCTCTCGCTCTATTGCAGGCTTTGAGTCTTTTACACGATTAAGCTGGGAGGAGAGGCTTGCGGCTTGTTCCTTTCGATTTTGTTGCGGAACATTTTTGGCGGTAACTACCTTCCTAGGATATGTGTATTTTTCAGGTTTGCCAGTACTACCGAGAAATATATGTTGCCGTCCATCCTTGATGCTGGGCATTTACAACTCCTAACTTTATATAGATTTTCTCATCTCTCGACGATCAGTTATAGCATCTTTCAACATGCTAGAAGTTATTTTGTCATGCCCGTATATTAGCGTTTCCTTCACTGCCTCATCTGCCACCCTAACAATTTCAGCATTACTAAGGCCCTCGCAAAGGTCGGGGAGCTTCGACCACTGGAAACCTTTCGAGACATGACCAGCTAATCTTGCCTTAAACAACCTTACTATTTCCTCTTTGCTAGGCATTGCATACCTGATTACATCATCGAAACGCCGAAAAAGTGCGCTATCAAGAACCTCGATGTGATTTGTCGCGCATACAATTAGGCTATTGGAGTGGTCTTCTTCGATCATTTGAAGAAAGCTATTCAATATTCTTCGAGCTTCCCCAACGTCATTCCCGCCTTGGCGCTGCGAACCGAGAGCATCAAACTCATCAAAAAAATATACGCCTCGCACATTTGATATTGCATCAAACACCTGGCGAAGTTTTGCCGATGATTCACCCATAAATTTTGTTATAAGTGAGTCAAGCCTAACCTGAAATAGCGGGTAATCCAGTTCACCGGCGAGCGCAGACGCCGTATAGGTCTTCCCCGTTCCGGGCGGACCAACGAGAAGCACTCTTCTTCTTGGGTGCAGTCCATGATCCTTTAGCCGGCTCATAAACCTTTGCTCTCGAACAATCCGATCCAGTTGATACCTCACTTTATCCGAAACGACTAGGTCAGAAAGCCTGTTTTTAGGGAAGGTCTGAATAACCGCTGATTTTTGCCGATTTTGGTTTGAGCCGGCAAA
>CAJXUM010001075.1 GCA_913060855.1 uncultured Lewinella sp.
CGTCGGCAGCGTCAGATGTGTATAAGAGACAGATGTTGTCGTGTGGGATGAACGGCAGAAAAAGCAATTGACGGCTTACCCCAATTTCCTGGGTAACCATATTGCTGAACAATTGGCCAAAAATCCCTTGCTAAAAGTAACTTCCGTTGGATTGGATGATCCGGAGCAAGGCTTATCAGATGAGCTGTTGGAAGAATGCGAAGTGATGGTTTGGTGGGGGCATGTACGGCATCCAGAAACCTCCGCGGCTACCAGTCAAAAACTAATAGAAAGAGTAAAAAATGGGCAGTTGCAAATGATCTTCTTACACTCGGCTCATTGGGCCAATCCCTTTATGGAAGCCATGAATGAGGTGGTGCGACAGCGGACTAGCGCGCACTATGATTCGCTAGGCGTGAAGGTGGAGATAGATTATTTAGCGATAGCAGACAGCTTACGTTTTCGCGTACCCAAATTGGGAGATCAACTTAAACCGGCAGTCTATGAAAGAAAATTCCCGGACGGCCATATAGCTGTGCAGGTTAGTATGCCGACTTGCATTTTTCCTTTTTATCGATCCGATGGAAAACCCAGTACGATCCTTACCCTAGCGCCCAAACATCCTATAGCCAAAGGTATTCCCAAGCAATTTACCCTCCCCGCTACCGAAATGTATGACGAACCCTTCCACATCCCAGAACCTGACGAAGTGATTTTTGAAGAACGTTGGGAGACTGGGGAATGGTTTCGGAGTGGCGCTTTGTGGCAAGTAGGAGAGGGGAAGGTCTTTTATTTTCGGCCTGGACATGAGACGTATAAGGTTTTCTTTGAGAAGGATCCGCTTCGAATTATTCAGAATACGATCTTATTTATGAAGGGATTTTGATTTTTCTCCAAGCAAGACTTCAGAAATTTCCTGAGGCGTTTCGGGGGAAACTTCTGAAGTCTAAGCGTTAGCTCTCTTTAAAATGCAGCATTAATTTTCATGCTGGAAGATGCAGCATCACAAGAATAATCAATACAGGCTAAACAAGACTTCAGAAGTTTCTCGGTCACGCCTGAGGAAACTTCTGAAGTCTAGGCCTCGGCGATCAGGGTCTGTCCGAGACGAGCTCTGCTCGTTCGCGGTCTTAAGTAGCGGGCTCCTGCCCGCCGTATAGTGACTGCGGGCGGGAGCCCGCTACTTAGGCCGGCTTACAAGCATGAGCTTGTGGCCTACATCAAATGATGCTACTATCCTAAGCCTTCCAATCGCTTTTTAAACTTCAAGTCAAGCCGAGGTTCTTTATTGAGTAAGCGGAGTAGAAAATCATCTTTCTCTTCGAGAGACAGTTTATTTAGCCGTGCTGTATAGTCAATTGGGAGATCAGCCTTATCTGCACTTTTAGCTATATATTGATCCAACAAGGCTTCATCTACTTCCAAAAAAGTGCTAAAAGCAGTGAGCGTTGCATTCGGTTTTTTTAGATTAGGAGGGATGGGAGGTGTTTTCTGTATTTTGAATTCCTCCTCTTCGGGGTCCTCCTTCTCGAATTCTTCATCATCAAGATCCATCTTTTCTTCCTGCGCTGCCTTTAGCCAGGCTAGAAATAACGAACGATAATCTCCATTGATAATCTGTTCCCGTAGAAATATGAAATCATTCAATTGGTAATCTTCTTCCTCTACCCATCCTAGACCTTCTTCATCATTGGAGTTAATATCAAGTATGATAACGTCTCCTTTGGTATAGAAATCAACATAACTTTCTCCATACTGTGG
The DNA here is from genome assembly GCA_913060855.1 of uncultured Lewinella sp. Taxonomy (GTDB): domain Bacteria; phylum Bacteroidota; class Bacteroidia; order Chitinophagales; family Saprospiraceae; genus DT-111. The sequence goes on from CAJXUM010001075.1 coordinate 1,741, forward strand.
AACTATTGCATAGGCTTTCATTGCTTTTTCATCCACAAGGCTTCTAGGGAAACGGAACATAAGTCGTTTAGTACCCCAATTGGCGATGTACAACATAGTATCAAAAAAGTGAGTCATTACCTGCTTTTCATCTTGTTGAAAATCGCCGTAATGATACACAAAAGTAGCCGATGTAGCCGATACTACTGCCCGGCTGGACCAGCTCCGAACTTCCTTTTGCTGTTCCTCGGTAAGGGCTTGGTCTACTGCTTGAAATTGATATTGTTGAAATTCACCCATATAACAAATATAGGATATCTGCCTTAAAAAAAGCTAGTATTCATCGAACCTTCCGAGCCAATCGTCATACTTACGCCTAGCATAATGGAGAAAGAATGTTGACTCCGTTTATTTTCTTGGCCACTTTTGCCAACCGCCAAATCCATCATGTCATAAAAAGCGATGCCACTAGCAAAAGCCTGGAAGGTTTTGCTGATCTTTTTTGATACCGTTGCACCAGCAATCGGTCCAATATGAAATGCACCACCACCAACATCCTCGGGAAGAAGCACCTTACTCGTCTCGGCGAGGTCTTCCAGCTTGATGAGTTGGGCCGCCGTAAATTCATTTTCAAAAGCAATCCGCTCAATTTCATTGTTGAGGTGGTTGAAGAAGCCGGCTTCACTTTCTGAGCGGCTGAAACTCCAGTCGAAGCCCGTCCGTGCACCAACAAATACCTCATAATCAAAAGATCGACCGATACTATTGCCACCCGCTCCATATGGCGTTTTAAGAATATTGGCGCGGTAGTCGAAATGTAAATTCATACCTTTTTTTCCCTGCTTAAAATAGCCCGGACTAAGCGCCAATTCAAAAAAGTGAATGGGAATTTTGACATCTGAAGATTCACCAAAGCCATAACTCAAAAAGGCGGTGAGTACCGTTTTATTATAGCCATTTTGACCAAATTCTTCCCCCAAATTGATGTCATTCATGGGATCTTCATTGCCCTGTAGCAGTGACTCTAGCGAGGCGCCCAACTTAATGAGGTTCCACATGGCTTGGAAATGAGGATTGGAAGATAGTTTGGCACGATCATCTAAGGCAATGATGCTCGTGAATTTGAGGCCAAAATCTAGCCGCGCATCATCGAGAATAAGAAAATAATCCTTCTTTGCTTTGTCCTTATAATTAAAGGTAGGCTGCTGTTGACCAAAAGCAGGATAGAGTAGGAGGGAGGTAATGACGAGTAGTAGAACTCTTCTCATAATATATTGGTTGTATTTTGTGGGATAAGTCTCTCTTGTTTTGTAGCGTAGCTCTTTGTTGTTCAGCAGTATGGTAGAAGTCAAAACCGGGAAAAATTTCATTAGAAATGGCACATTCCTACTTTCCCCAATCTACTTCGCGTAAAAATTACAGTAGCTATATTATTCCTGTCTCTTATACACATCTGACGCTGCCGACGAAGAGGATAGTGTA
>CAJXUM010001076.1 GCA_913060855.1 uncultured Lewinella sp.
TCAGCCTCGGTCTCGTGGGCTCGGAGATGTGTATAAGAGACAGGGACAACAGAGACTTCCATCCTAATCAGTAACCGATAGAATATAAATTGGGCGTTTTTATCCCAATAAAAATAAGCTGACTAGAGCCTTAATGGCTTCTGTGTCGGTCAGGTAAACCTATGTATTCACCAATACCTTTTAACCATGAAGAAATTATTAAAACCTTTTATTTTAATTTGGACTGGCTTGTTTTTCAGTCTTTCATTGAGTGCGCAATACTTTGCTTCCAGTCAACTATCCCACCCAGGTCTGTCGACCTCCAACCCTGAAGTAGAAGCTCCTCTTGTAAACGTTTTACCAGCGGAAGGTAAACCCATCGGGAAGCCTTTCTGGTGGTTAGGGGTAATGTTAGACCCACATCAGGTAGCTGCCGCAGATTTAGGAGTGTTTATCAAAGACCAATCTCCACAAGCTCAACTCTTGCGTGTTGGTATTGACTTGGAAAGTACAGAAAGATCCATTGGAGGAATATTAGGTGTAGTCATACCTGCCGGAGATAAGTGGTTGGGTAGCCTCGACCTAACCTTCGCGGGGAAAGGAGAAACCAACATATGGTCCTTCAATTTTGGAGGTAGTTATCAATTGACTTCAGGTCCCTTTATTTTTGCGCCAGGTTTGAATGTAGGCGGAGGTAGGGGGAATATAAAGATGGGAAAGATCAGCCGCAATACCCCCTTTATTCAAATCGATGGCAAGCAATTTCTTGGTGATGAAATCCAAGTCAAATTACGGGAAGCATTTCTATCCATTCAACCAGAAGTAAACTTCTATGTGAAAATCAGCGATAAAACCGGATTAAGGCTAAATGTCGGTTACCGGCGAGCGCTAAAATACAAGGAGCGGATTTTCTTGGATGGCTATGCTGATTCTGGAAACACAGAAAGTCAAAAAGCCAGGCTCAAACTATCTGACGACGCGATATCATTCACCAAAAATGACCAAAGCACAGAAAAAGGCGGATTGCAGCAATTCTCCGGTTTGAAGGCCGAGTTAGGCATTACTTTCAGTATTGGTAAATAGAGATCTCTTCCCACACTTAATTATTTAGGTTCTCTGACAATTTTTGTGTTTTTGAGTCTGCACCATGGGTAAACGTTTTGCTTCCTCTGGTCGCAATCCTTCCACCTAAAACGCTGACCACGCAAATAATCAGAGAAGAATTCTTTCACCTAACAACACTCTTAAGACATGAAATATCTCTTTTATATTGTTTCAATATCCTTCCTTGTATTATCATCCTCTAGTGCTTTTGGACAAGGCACCCCCTGGGTAAAGTACGGCCCCCATAAGCTTATAGCAGATAAAAAGGAAAGTTTCTACTGTTCTAAAGCCAATCAACTGGCAAAAGCAGGCAACTATCGAGCAGCTATCCTAAACGCCTGCCAATGCTATTCGATGACAGAAAGCCAAAAGAAGTTGAAAAAAAGCGCAGAGCGGCTAATAGAATACTTCCCCTTAGCTGAAACCCAATCCGCTGATCAGGTGCAAGAGCTTAAGAACACGGCGGCTTCCCCTATAGACAAAAAAGCCGAAGCGACTTTTAAAGCCCATATTATCCTACAAGAGCAAATTGCCGTCGGGAAAGCTCTTCAAAACCTGCCCAAGAAAAAATGCAAGAAGTGCCCGGAACTCAATTTTGATCTAATCGATTACGAACCGAAGCGGGCAGAAATGGAGGCAATTTATAACGAAATAGCTAGACAAGCTGCAGACAAACATTATACAACGGCCCAACAATATGCGCAAGATCGATCTCGTCTCAAAAGTTTATCTGGTGTTAGAGCATGTAAAAACACCCTCTTCTATAAGCGTGATCATCAGCAGGCTCAAGCGTTACTAGCTACCTTAAAACCTTACGCTACTACCCGTTTATCAGTGCTTTTATTGAAAAACAACGCTGGTATGAATCTAATACCAACAGTAGATTGGACAAATGCTATTATCACCGAATCCCGGAAGAAATTGTCGCCTAAATTAGACCTGTTTCAACTACTAGCCTTCGATCAAACAGAACCAGCCAATGTTCTATTGGAACCTAGTATTGAAAACATTATTATTAGTGAAAAACGCAAAGAGCCAGTAGAAAAGAAGTGCGAATGTGCTACAAAAATTGGAGAAAAAGAGGTCGTGTTAAAAGCGACAGTAACCACTCATAGCAAGTATACAGACATACTTGTAGACGGCCTTTCAACGATCATCGACAAATCTTCAGGAAAGATCATTTCGAGTCACCCTATCCAACTCACGGGAACCCCTTGGAGCTATAGTTGGGCTACTTTTAAGGGAGATAAAAGAACCTTTGATTGCAAAAAGTACCGTTTCTATAAACGTTTTTTGGTAAAGAAGGAGGTGGATTACCCTGGGGATAGTGAGGTGATAAGTCCTGTAAAGGAAGCAGTAGTTAATAAATTTAGAGATACCCTTATTCAGTATTCGGAGAAAATAGGATATTAATGATAAAAGCACTTATCCGCCAAATCTAAAACTGTAATACTACATTACGAAACGCTATCTGAAATCGGAAAGTTAACCCAGACCTGGACAGGAAATATTACTTTTTGATTTTAGATTTCTATTCAGCTTGAAGTGATTGAATAGCCTCGATATATACAATTTATAGTTGCTTGGTGCTAAAGACAGTTCCATTGGCTATGAGAGACTCAATTTGTAGGGAAATGATAGAAACGGAGTCTTGATCTAGCCTAACATTTTTCTATTTTATGCATATGTAAGTGAAGATATTTTCTCACTTAAAAATTAGCATTATGCAAAATGTATTAACTGAGGCAATAGGAGTAAGTCATCGATCACTATATCTAGAAGATGAAGAAAGAGGCTTACAGTTTTTTCTCCAGACGATTTTTTCAATGGGAGATAAGAAAGACATTGAAGTAGTGGTTAAGCATTCGAGGCATAGTAGAAAGCGGGCATCCCAAAGATCATTAAGCTCGGAAGCCATTTTAAATGTTTTGCTGCATGGTACTACTTTCTTCCGCCAGGGAATGACATTTTATGCTGTAAAAGAAAAAGATATTCCAAAGTCTCTTCACCATAGGATGGTCGAAAAGATCAGAAATGTGGTGGTTGTTCTTGGTCATAATACAAAAAGCTGTCTCTTATACACATCTCCGAGCCCACGAGACCGAGGCTGATCTCG
>CAJXUM010001077.1 GCA_913060855.1 uncultured Lewinella sp.
CGAGATCAGCCTCGGTCTCGTGGGCTCGGAGATGTGTATAAGAGACAGACATAAGGTTCTGTTAAAAAATGGCGCTGGCACGATCTTGGTAGAACTTTTTTATGAAAAAAAAGTATTTTTAGTGTGTGTAATTCCGTTACTATTAATGGATGGAGTGGATAAAACGCTACTTTGATTTGCCCGCTTTACTGTATAATGAAAGAAAAACAAAGTCAATATGAAAATTAAAGGCCCGATATTACTCTCTGTAAGTGCCATTTTGTTTTTGGTTGCTGCCTATTTTCCGCAAGATAGTGGTTCAGATAAAGAGGCCGTACTCATCCGCACCTTGATTCGAGGATTAGAGTATATGCACTATGAACCAGCAGATATAAATGATGAGTTTGCCAATAAGGCCTACGATATATATTTGGATAATATGGATAGTGGTCGCCGTTGGTTGACTGCCAATGATGTGAACAAATTAGAAGGACTAAAAACCCAAATTGATGATAATATCAAAGAAGGGAAATTCGACTTTTTTGACCTATCGATTGAATTATTAAATGCTGGTGTCGATAAAACACAAGGCTACTATCAAGAAATTTTGGCTAAACCTTTCAACTTTGACAAAGCAGAAATGGTTGAAATGGATAGTGACAAAAGAGACTATGCCAAAAACGATAAAGAATTAAAAGATTTCTGGAGAAGGAGCTTAAAGTTTGAGACCCTCACTCGTTATACCAGTGCGTTGGAAAAACAAGAAGAGGCCGGAGAGGAGAAAGAAATCAAAACCAAAGAAGAATTAGAAAAAGAAGCTAGGGCAAAAGTGCTCGACTTGTACGATAAATGGTATGACCGTATCAGTAAGCTTAAAAGAGAAGATCGATTTAGTGACTTCTTAAACTCAATGACGAGTGTTTTCGATCCGCATACGAATTACTTCAAGCCTATTGATAAGCAAAACTTTGATATCAGGTTTAGTGGTCGTTTGGAGGGGATAGGCGCTAGATTGCAAACCGATGGTGATTACACGAAAGTGGTAGATATTGTTATTGGTGGCCCCGCCTGGAAAGGAAAAGACTTACAAGAAAATGATATTATTACCAAGGTTGCACAAGGAGATGAAGAGCCCCTTGATGTAAAAGGCATGGTGGTCGATGATGTGGTACAGTATGTGCGTGGCAAAAAAGGAACGGAAGTTCGCCTAACAGTGAAATCGGTAGATGGTACCGAAAAAATCATATCCATTGTAAGGGATATCGTTTATCTCGAAGAAAGTTATGCCAAATCACTGATTCTGGATGGTCCAGAAGAGGGTGAAAAAATTGGCTATCTATACCTACCTAGTTTCTATGCTGATTTTGAGAACAAGGACGGTCGCTTTTGTGCGCCCGATGTAGCCAAGGAACTGGACAAGCTGAAAGAAGAAAATGTAGACGGTATCATCTTGGATCTGCGAGATAATGGGGGTGGATCACTCCGTGACGTAGTTAAAATGTCAGGCTTCTTCATCGAGGAAGGTCCGATTGTTCAGATTAAGTCGCGCGAAAAGAAAGCAGAAGTGTTGGTAGATGTAGATAAAAGAGTCCAGTATGATGGCCCGCTAGTGGTTATGGTAAATAGCTTTAGTGCTTCTGCTTCCGAAATTTTAGCGGCTGCACTACAAGATTATTCTAGAGCGGTAATCGTTGGTAGTAATTCAACCCATGGTAAGGGTACTGTACAACGTTTCATCGACTTAGACCGTACCATCAGAGGCTATGAAGAATATAAGCCTTTAGGCCAGGTGAAGTTGACCATGCAGAAATACTATCGTATCAATGGTGGATCTACTCAATTGAGAGGCGTGGTTCCCGATATTATTCTTCCTGATAACTTCCACTATATCAAAACGGGTGAGAAGCAGGAGAAGTATCCCATGGAATGGACGGAGATCGAAGCTGTTCCGTATGATCAAAATGTAATGTCAATCACTAGAGATGACTTACGGGTACTAGCTGATAAGAGTGAGACAAGAGTGAAGGCCAATCCAACTTTCCAAAAGGTATTGGAAAATGCCAAGCGCTTCAAGAAACGCCGAGATGAAAGCGAATATCCCCTAAAGCTCGAAAACTATCAAAACTTTGTGGATACCAGAGAAGCCGAAGCCAAAAAGTACACTGGTATGTTCAAGAGTGTGATCAACGGAGGGGTGAAAAACCTTAAGGTTGATGTATCCTCATTCACCGGTAATGAAGTGACAGAGGCTAGAAATACAAATTTCATCGAATCTGTTGCTAAAGATGCCTATATCAAGGAGACCTTGAATATCGTTCATGATATTATCAAGCAGAAAAATCCTTAATTTAGTTAAGCGATAAAGAAAACGGTAGGAAAAGGCCTTCTATGCATAATGGAAGGCCTTTTTTTGTAATTTTGTGCGAAGAAAGGGCAGCTTTACTGCCCGATATGAAGTTGTCCAAAATCTAATGCATTGTGAATTATTTGTCGCTTGAGAACATTACGAAGACTTACGGTGAAAAAGTACTCTTTCAGGACCTTTCCCTACAAATAAGCAAAGGTCAAAAAGTGGCGCTTGTGGCCAAGAATGGTACCGGAAAAACGACTTTGCTGAAGGTTATTGCTGGCCTTGAAACGGGGGAAGGAGAAAACAGTAAGATTATAATGAAGCGAGATATCAAAATCGGATATCTAGAGCAAGCGCCGGATTTTTTGCCTGATCAAACCATTATTGAGGCAGCTTTCGATTCTGATAATCCAATGATTCAGGCAATTATTCAATATGAGGATGCCTTATTGAAACCCGATGATGGAGATGCCGTCCAAGTGGCATTGACAAAAATGGACGACCTCAAGGCCTGGGATATGGAAGCCAGGATCAAAGAAATATTGACCAAATTCAACATTGCTCGCTTCGATCAAAAAATTGATACCCTATCAGGCGGCCAGAAGAAACGTTTAGCACTCGCTAAACTCATTATGGAAGAGCCGGATTTTCTAATCATGGATGAGCCCACCAACCATTTGGACCTTGATATGATAGAATGGTTGGAAGAATATTTGAAGACCGCAAATTTGACACTTTTCCTCGTGACACACGACCGTTATTTCCTAGAACGAGTCTGTAATAATATTGTGGAACTGGAAAGAGGGCAGCTCTATAAATCTGTCTCTTATACACATCTGACGCTGCCGACGAAGAGGATAGTG
>CAJXUM010001078.1 GCA_913060855.1 uncultured Lewinella sp.
CGAGATCAGCCTCGGTCTCGTGGGCTCGGAGATGTGTATAAGAGACAGATCCAAGTGGAGCCGAAGTCCTTTCTCTTTACACACCGCTTTAATTGGTTCTATTTCATCCAAGGTATAATAGCTGCCACCTCCTTTATTACAAGTGTTTTCCAAGACCACGAGCTTGCTGATGGGCAACCAATCATAGACTGGCTTTACCGCCGCAGCTACCTGCTCCGCCGTAATCTTACCATTCGTGCCTTTTAATAAATTCATACTTACCCCAGAGTTGAAGGCATATCCCCCAGTCTCATACTGGTACACGTGCGAATATTCATCACAGATCACCTCATCCAGCGGTTGGGTATGTACTTTGATGGCAATCTGATTGGTCATGGTACCGGAAGGACAATACAAAGCGGCCGGTTTCCCAAAAAGCTTTGCTCCTTTTTCTTGCAGTGCATTAATGGTTGGATCTTCGCCAAAAACATCATCTCCTACATCGGCGTCCATCATCGCTTGGAGCATAGCCGCCGTAGGCTTCGTTACGGTATCACTTATCAAGTTGATCATAATCTAATTCTATATGTCAATTGTAATTTCGCCCTGGAATACTTGTGTAGCAGGTCCACACAACCAGATATCTTCAAATGAGTTATTATTACGTGCAAATTTCACTTTCAGTTCGCCTCCTTTCGCTCGAATACCGATTTCATGCCCCCCTTTCACCTCTTCCCCCCTCACCTCTTCACCTTTCACCTCTTCACCTCTTAAATAATGAGCCAAAGCCGCAGCCGTCACCCCAGTTCCACAACTTAAGGTTTCATCCTCTACCCCTCGTTCATAGGTAGCGACTATCAATTCATTCCCGTTTGTCTGTACAAAGTTGACATTGGTGCCCTCCTCCTTGAAGCGGTTGGAATAACGAATGCTTTTTCCTTCCGTCACCACATCGAGTGCAGCTACATCAGACGAGAAAGTCACGTAATGCGGCGATCCTGTATCCAAAAAATAGAAGTCCGCTCCCTTCTCTACCTGTGTTACATCGACCATCTTTAACTCTATCCATCGGGAAGCGATCACTCGAGCATCATGTGGGCCATCCACTGCTATAAATCGGCAAGACGCTCCGATTATGCCCAGAAAGTGAGCAAAAGCGACAATACATCGTCCGCCATTACCGCACATGCTTCCTTCGTAGCCATCAGCATTAAAGTAGACCATCTCAAAATCGTAGCCTTCCTTATTTTGCAATAGCATCAAACCATCAGCTCCAACCCCAAAACGGCGGTCGCAAATTTTTTCGATGATATCATGGTCATCACGTGTCAAAAAAGTACCTTCTCGGTTATCAACGACCACGAAATCGTTGCCAGTCCCTTGGTATTTATAAAAAGGTATACCCATCACCCTATTTATTTTCGTCTTTTATTAGAATTGTATCTTTAGGAGTCGTCGTTGCCTCTTCCTTAAAAATAGGCTTCGCTGATTCTATTCTCTCTTTGAGTTCGGTTTTATCCATTACCAGTATTCGGATCCCCAATACCGCAAACATAAATACGATAATACCTAAACCCATAAAAGACATGCGCCACCCCCAAATATTGCCGATATAGTCACCATCGAAGGGATCTTTCCGTTCTTCTTGATCTTCTTTGCTCATTTTCACTGCAACTTATTGTCTCTAATTTTGTTTTTTAAGTAGCCACAAAAGTATAGTTTAATCGTGTCTTTCTGAAGAATCTTCCAAGCAAGTGAAGCGATACTTACAAAATTTTGAGCTAGATTGAGCGTTATATGAACCGATTGTGCGGTATTCTAGTAGAAAAGAGGCTGCTTATCCTAATGAAAAGGTTTCGTATCCGGCATAATGTTGGTTTACGTTTAGTTTATTCCAACGGTATGTGTATTTTAGTGCATTATCTGTAATCCCGATTTTATGAAGCAATATGGTGTCGTAGCAGTAAGTTCGATTTTAAGTGCAATCTTGGCCGTTTTCATTTATCGTATATTCGAGCAGCCCCGTGAAATTCTTATTCGAGAATCTCAACCTGCTACCTATACGGCCTATACAGATGATCCGCTAGACAGCCGTCGCGAGCGGCTATTTCTCTCTTCCGCTCCTACCAATTTCACTGCTGCAGCCGAGTCTGTCACACCTGCTGTAGTAAATATTAAAACCATTCAAGGAGGAAACTTCGACCTTTGGGGTTCCAATAACAATTTGAGTTCTGCTTCTGGTTCTGGTGTCATCATTTCAGCAGATGGCTATATCGTCACCAATAATCATGTGATTGAAGAAGGAGATAATATTGAAGTAACCTTAAATGACAAGCGCGAATTTGAAGCCAAAGTCATTGGAACGGACCCCTCTACGGATATGGCCTTGATCAAAATCAAAGGTGAAGATCTACCCTATTTGAATTTCGGAAATAGTGATTCGCTAAGAGTAGGGGAATGGGTGCTAGCCGTGGGTAGTCCATTTGATCTGGAATCTACCGTAACCGCTGGAATTGTAAGTGCAAAAGCTAGAAATATAGATATACTCGAAGGACAAGATAGAATTGAATCTTTTATCCAAACCGATGCCGCAGTTAACCCTGGAAACAGTGGAGGGGCGCTGGTGAATACTAATGGGGAATTGATCGGTATCAATACGGCCATCATCACCCGTTCGGGCAGGTATGAGGGCTATTCATTTGCGGTCCCAGCCAACTTGGTTAGAAAAGTTATCAAGGATCTACGAGATTATGGGGTGGTCCAACGCGGGATTATGGGAGTGTATATCGATGAAATCACCAATAATCGAGCGAAAGAACTAGGACTTCCAACCGTCGAAGGTGTTTTGATCACACGAATCAGCCCAGGTGGAAGTGCCGAGGACGCTGGCATTCAAAAGAATGATGTAATCATTAGTATCAATGGGATTAAAACCAGCACACTGCCCGAGATGCAAGAATTATTGGGTCGTTATCGACCGGGTAATGTTTTGCGGGTAGAATACCTTCGAAAAGGCCGACCCTATGAAGTGGAAATTATCCTAAAAGATAAAACGAATGGCGTAGCAAGTATTTCTTCCTCCGAAGAGGCTATTTTGCGCACGCTGGGGTTTGAGCTCAGAAACCTCACCAAAGAAGAGAAAAGACGCATGCAAGTTGATGGTGTCAAAGTCCTGTCTCTTATACACATCTGACGCTGCCGACGAAGAGGATA
>CAJXUM010001079.1 GCA_913060855.1 uncultured Lewinella sp.
CTACACTATCCTCTTCGTCGGCAGCGTCAGATGTGTATAAGAGACAGGCCTTGATCGTAATGGGGGCATTATTTCTCCAACTGTTTTCTTGCCAGTCTAATTCGTCTTCAGTATTCAAAGATGCCCTCACTTTTTACGTTTCTTTTGATAACGGAACGACAGCGGATTATGCATTGGGAGACACTGATATATATACGGCTAATTCCAGCTATGCGAACTCAAGAAGAAAATTGGAAGGAATTCAGGTGGGTATGAAAAAGGCTGATCATCGAATCATCGAGGGAAAAGGTCAATGGGGTAGTGCATTTGAGTTTGGTGAAAAAAGTGATAAGGTCATTTTTTATAAAGGTAAAGACAACATCGCCTACGATCCACAAAACTGGTCTGGTAGCATTTCATTTTGGTTAAGCGTTGATCCTTCAACTGATCTCGACGGGTATACAGATCCCATACAAATCACCGATACAGATTTCAATGATGCATCGATTTGGGTAGATTTCACTGATGCAGATCCCCCTGACTTCAGACTGGGTGTCATTGGCGATAGAAATGCCTGGACCCTCGATACGCTAAATTCACCTATCTCGGCTGTATTTGATAAAAGATTGCTTAGTGTTCAAACGCCTCTATTTAGCAGAAGCACCTGGACACATATTCTCATTGCTTATGATGGTTTGGGGACGGCAAATAGTTGGGCAAGCCTTTATTTGAATGGTGAAAAAATCGGTACCATAAGTGGAGTAGATGATCCTTTTACCTGGGATTGGGACAAGTCAAATATTTTCCTGGGCTTGAATTTTAGCGGCCTAATGGATGAATTGGCGATATTTAATCAACCATTAACGGACGAGCAAGCCATGGAACTTTACCAATTAAAAGGCGGTATCCAATCAATTCTATGATTCTTTCCTGGTCGAATCGCCCATTACCGTAAATAATAAGGGCGGGGTACTCCAGGCGAGGCTGATTCATTTTAGACAACTAAGTCCTACTACGCATTCAGCCTTTCAACATTAAGAAGAATGTAAAAGCTTATGAAATGGATGTAGCCTTCATATAGGATACAGTACCTCATTTTTTACTTGATCTTGGTACCTTTGAAATTCGGAACTAAAAATTTAGGAAAGAATTTTGTACCTAAGCAGGAAAAAAATGAATAAAACAAATATCACCTTATTATCAAGGGGCTTAGTCCTCGGTATTTTCCTCCTACTGAATAGCTGTTCTAATACGGCTAAAGATCCTAGTCAAAAGGAAACGCAAAAAATCGTTTACCCCAGTGACATTATTTCATTTTTCAATCATTGGAATTTGATTTTAGGGGATGGTTCAAATGCTGGTCAGGCCATTGATATTGAACATGAAGATTTCTTTTATACTGCCAAGGATGAACAGGGGGATTGGGTGGTGTATAAAGCGCCCAATGCAGGGGATACCCATGGCACTTCCAACAATACAAGAACCGAATTGGCCCAACTGAAAAAATGGTCTCCGGTCACTGATGCTAAATTGACAGCTAAGCTCAAAGTCATGAATGTTTCCAGTACGGGCGATGCTCGTGTAGCAGCTTCTTACGCTGTGGTCATTGGTCAGATTCATAGTGCCGATGGACATGAGAACGAACCCCTGAAGATATTTTATAAGAAATTCCCTGGACATACCAAAGGGTCTATCTTTTGGCATTACGAAATCAATACAGCGGGGGATGACAATTCCAAAAGATGGGATTACTCAACCGCAGTTTGGGGCCATGACTTTTCTGTCGTAGGTACTGAAGAAAACAGCTACCCAGAAGAACCTGAGGAGGGGATTGCATTAGAGGAAGAATTGAGTTATGAAATCGAGGTTAAGGAGGGGATTATGTACCTAACATTTACGAGCGAAGGACATGAAACCAAAACATTCACCAAAAACTTGATCGAATCAGCCTATACAACGACTGCTGATATTCCTCAGCAAACGCAAGACCTATTTGTGCCAATCGGTCAAGACGGAGTGGAGCGAGAAAATGCATACGCTGAGGAGGGACTCTTTTTCAAACTAGGTTCTTATAATCAAACGAATGGAAAATCTCCTGAAGTAAATAAGAACTGGTGTTCTGGAGCTGAAACGCATGGCGGCAATGTTCAAAAACAATATGAAGATGGAAATTATGCTGAAGTCTGGTTTAAAGAAGCGAGTATCTATGTAAGTGATGCTGCCGTATCCAATAAAGGCTATTTTACTAAAAATGATTAGAGCACTGCTGCGATGTTTGGGAAGTGGTGAATCAGGAGAATTGGTGAAGTGGTGAAGTTGAGAATTAGTGAATTAGTGAATCAGGTGAATCAGGTGAAGTGGTGAATCAAGCAGATCAATCGAAATAGAAGATACCGATAGATAGCAAGGCCTATCCTGTAGTATTAATGATAAATAAGCAAGCAAGAAAATCCATTGTTAACCGTTAGATGATAAACGGCTATGAAGATTTTTCGACCTAAATTATTTGGCATTAAGAGGCTAATACTTCGGAAAAATCTATTACCTATCGCATTGTTGTTCTGTTTGAGCCATTTGAATGCCCAAGAAAAAGACAACCTAAAATTGGTAATAGAAGCTGGCGGGCTCCCAATCTCAGCTTCCGAAAATATCGGATTGTTTCTTAACGTTGAGCCCAAATTAAGAGCTTCCGAAAATACTTTCATCGGATTGAGAATCGGAATCGTCATCAATGCTCACTCCATTGAAAATTATGATATTTCTCAGTACGGAATCGATGGTATATCTGATAATGGTGGCATCTCGTTGGTGCCGACCATTGACTATTACCTAAATGAAAATAAGTTTCGGCCTTATTTAGGGGTGGGCGTAGGCCCTTATTTATTGACCAATTATTTAGATGTGTTTGCGTACGGTTCCCAGCGTGGGTTTGAAGTATATGTTAAGAATCAGCTAGGGTTTCTCCTAAGAGGAGGATGGGAATCAGATCGGTTAAGACTGGGGTTGGAGTACAACTTTATTTCAAAAGCTGATATTAAAGTCCCTGATGATCAAATAATTGGAGCCGTTGATAACAGCTACTTTGGAGTATCCATTGGACTTACAATTAGCGTTGGGAAAAAGGCTAAATAAATGCAGTCAAAAGCAAGGTCTGTATATGACCTGTCTCTTATACACATCTCCGAGCCCACGAGACCGAGGCTGATCTCG
>CAJXUM010001080.1 GCA_913060855.1 uncultured Lewinella sp.
ATCTACACTATCCTCTTCGTCGGCAGCGTCAGATGTGTATAAGAGACAGATATGGTACTACCCTAAACGGCTAATGGTCCATAGCAACTCATAGGTGCTATGGACCATTCACTCTTTCTTGAGTCCATCAAAACAACGTGGATTCTACTCCTTTATCTCCCTACTCTGAATCTTATTCAAGACCAGTGCAGCCTTCATAAGGAAGTCATCATGATGTTGGGTATACTCATTGTATACCATCATCAATCTTGCTGCATCGAAACAAGCAGATTTTGGCATAATCTGACGTGCTGCGATAGGGTGCAACCAATATTCCAGGTTGTTCGATCTCAAGTAACTCGAGTCGTAGTCAAAGTTGATAACGACAGAGAGTTTATTTAAAGAGAACAGGTAATCTGTCTCCTTATTGAGGTCTTTCTGGATATCTATGATGTTATAGCGTCCAAAGTCTACACCAGAGCGCTCGCATAAGAAAACATCTCTGCGACCGTCAAATACGATAATATCACGGAAGCGATATTTTCGCAGGTTTTTAAGCATAAAACTTTTAATTCCCATTTTGGTTGGACGAAGTTGCTGGAAAGCAAAACGCAAACCTCTTTCATCCATCCGAAATTCTTCATCATAGTTTTTACGGCGTCGAGTCCGAAGATTGATCACCTCCCTTCCTCGGCCTATTGTGTGTCCCAATTCATCAACCTTAGAAAAGACACTAACAATGTCAATGTTGGCTTGATTGTTCCAACTCTCGAGAAAAATTCTGTTAGAGCCGTTTTCAAAGACTAATAATGAAATTTCACTGATCGCGTAAAAATTGGGGTAACCGCCGTAAATGTTGCCATACTTTAATTCTAAAAATGCTACGTTTGTGTTCACGGTTTAAGGATGTAGTTTGATTTAATTAATGTGGTTAACCTGTTTTCTGTATAGTGTTCCTAAACGCAAGTTATAATAATTATCTATACTCGAAAAATTTAATACCAACAAAAATAAGGGGATTCGGCTAAGTTAAACACCTCATAGTTGAAAGTTAATAGCTGGTTGGCTCTCCTATTCTAGAAATAGAAATTGGCCGTTTTCATAGATTTTTTCATCGTCTGCGTAAATTATTCCACCATTTTTCATGTTCGTAATCATGTCCCAGTGAACAGCAGATTCGTTTTGCCCACCTGCCTGCAAGTAAGATTGTCCTATCGCCATGTGAACAGTCCCTCCTATCTTTTCATCAAATAGGATGTTTTTAGTAAGGCGATCTATATTGTAATTGGTACCAATGGCCGCTTCGCCAAATCGGCGCGTGCCATCTAGTGCAAAAATCTTATCTAAAAAGGCTTGACCTCGACTCGCTTCCCACTTCTCTATATAGCCATCCTTCACCCAAAGGCAAACATCTTCCACCTCATGCCCCATATATATACCTGGTAAGGAAAAACGAATGGTTCCATTGACAGAATCCTCTACGGGTGAGGTATAGACTTCACCCGAAGGCATATTGGTCTGGCCATCAGAATTGATCCAGGTGCGTCCTTCGGTAGAAAAGGAAATATCAAAATCCGCTCCAAGGTATCGTACCTTTTCTCTTGTGTTCAAGAGGTCGACTATTTGTTGCTGTTTCTTTCGGACATTCAACCAGCTTTGCTTGGGGTCTTCATCAAAAAGATGGCAAGCCCCATAGACAAATTTCTCATACTCTTCTAAAGCCATTCCGGCATTCTGTGCACTAGCTAAAGTGGGGTATTGACAAAGGTTCCGCTTGAGGTCGCGGGTAGCCGTACGTTCGAAGTATAGTTGTGAATAGGGCTGGTAAGCTTCTTGGCGTGTTTTGGCTTTATTAGTATCTACATCTTGGTCTTCACGCAAATTGTAGGGCGCTCGTATGTATAAGTAGGCATCAAATTCTTCCATTGCCTTTTTATACAAGGTAGATACATACTGGAGCTGTTTCTTGGAGTTTGCTTCCTTTAAAAACATCCGATACTTCTCTCGAAATTCGAGTTCCACCTCTACATGGGCTCCTGCTCGCACCGCCAATCTATACACGTCCCGCACCAAAGGCTCGGCCAACGTACTCGTACGAATGTAGAGTCGTTCTCCCTCCTGGATGTCTAAGCAATAGTGTACCAATAAATCGGCGTACTTTTCTAAAATCGGATTCATGTAGTCATTATCTAGTGTCGATCCCTATCTACCAATACTTTGCCTGATAAGGATACCGTATGTGGTATTGTTGTTGGACAGTTTCCGTAAGCTTGGCACGCAATTCATCCATGTTTTCTTTTTTCAATGCAGAAATAAAGACATTTTCACTACCAAACTGGTTGCTTAGTCCCTGTTTCAAGCCCTCTTCCACCTCTGCCTTCCCTTCATCATCGAGGAGTGGATCGAAATATAACTTCCTGTATAAATCTATCTTGTTAAAGATCATCAGGGTTGGTTTTTCGAGCACATCTAGTTCTTTCAAAGTCTCATTCACCGTTCGAATGTGATCTTCATGTTGTGGATGAGCTATATCGACGACATGTAATAAGAGATCACATTCTCTCACCTCATCCAAAGTAGATTTAAAACTTTCCACCAAGTGATGCGGCAATTTTCGGATAAATCCTACCGTATCAGAGAGCAAAAAAGGCATCGCCCCAAATACAACTTTACGAACTGTAGTGTCTAGGGTTGCAAATAATTTATTTTCTGCAAAAACTTCCGATTTACTAAGGGTATTCATCAGCGTAGACTTTCCTACATTGGTATAACCTACCAATGCCACTCGTATCATTTGTCCGCGCGTTTTACGCTGTGTCGAATTCTGTCGATCGATCTTCTCTAGCTTTGCTTTCAGCTTGCTAATCTGGTCTCGCACAATACGCCGATCCGTTTCTATCTCTTTTTCACCAGGTCCTCTCATCCCGATTCCCCCTCGCTGTCTTTCCAAGTGAGTCCAAAGACCTCGTAGACGCGGCAGCATATATTGCAATTGAGCCAATTCGACTTGTGTTTTTGCCTGTGCTGTTTGCGCTCGGCTAGCAAATATGTCGAGAATCAGGCTACTACGATCGATGATCTTTACTTTTAACGCTTCTTCCAGGATACTGTTTTGTTTTCCTGACAAATCATCATCAAAAATCACCATATTGATCTCTTCCTGTCTCTTATACACATCTGACGCTGCCGACGAAGAGGATAGTGTAGAT
>CAJXUM010001081.1 GCA_913060855.1 uncultured Lewinella sp.
AGACAGCTTCCAGTGTTGTCCCCGTTGAGGGGGTGTTTTCAAAAACTTCATTTTGAGTGGCTAGATCAGCGGGATCCACCCACTTGATCTGTCCCTGGATGGGGTCTCCAAAGGTGAGGATAATTTGTCCGTTGGGATGTATGAAATAATCATAGTCCGTATCAGCAAATGTAGTATTTAAGATCTCTCCTAAGGTTGAAGGAGTAGCACTTTGCTTCACCTTTAAGTCTGCCACCCAGCCTGAGAAAAAATAAAATTGAAGAGCGTGTTCTTTTTCTAGCTGTTGACAAAACGCAGTAAAGTTGGTTTCATTGTAATCTTGGGTAATCGATAGGTTTTGATAGGCCGTTTGAGAAAAAAGCCAAGTTCCCCATCCAATAAAAATCCCAAGCAGAAGTAAATGTTTTAGCATAACATAGCTTTATTGAAGGGTGTTTAGGTATTTTGCTAACTGTACCAATTGTTGATCATTAGCTCTCTTCAAGAAGATTTTTTGCTTTTTCAAAAAAGAGGATATCGTCTTCTTGCGAGACTGGCCCATGGCTGTGATCAAACTTTTTTTATTGGTTATCCTGTACCCCTGCCCCTCTTTGATGAGGTATTTAAGGTCCTTTCGGTCGAAAGATGAGATAGCGTCTTCCGTTTTTAATAAATGCCTTCTTTTACTCAGTAAGCTAATGTCTGCTTCATAGAGCAGTTCATAAAAGCCCATCTTGAGTCCTGTTTCGTTATAGGAACTATAGGCTAGGTTGATGAAGTGTCGATCACCCAGACTGAAACCCTGGATGTATTCTTTCACCAAGTTGATCAGGTTAAAACTGTGTTCTTGTAAGTGTAGCAAAATGAGATCATCACTGTAGATATCATAAAGAAGTGGGAGCTCTTGGTATACCCTATTTTGCATCCGAATATCGCCGAGGGACCAATCATTTAATAAATATTGGCTGCCTTCTATACGAGGATACAAGGAGAAATATACCCGACCTTGTATCAAGTTATCCAAATGGACAATGGGGATTTTCTCTCCTGTGATGCGTTGAAGTTGTGAAAAAACAGGAGTTACTGTGACAGTAGCCAATAAGATGAAAAAAAATAGGCGGAGACGGACTGATTGAGTTACGTACATGGTAATCAGCATCAATGTTTAAAGTCTTTTTTCGTTTTATAGTGGTGCTTGTTGCAAGCAACAAGTATTGGTCAGACAAACTGATTGAGCTTATTTTTCCAACCACTAGTCTAAAGTAAAGCAATTATGGAAAGAAGCTGATCTTTTTTCGCTTTTAATTGCTATTTGTGTTTCGGATGACCTACCCTACATGATGGAAGTATGGGCGAAAGCGATTCGGTAACAATAGCTAGTTCAACCCATCAAGGGGCGACGGCCCCCAATCCTGTTCAATGACTAATTGACTAAGAAATCAGCGGCTAGTCGCTGTCTAATTACAGAAATAATATACTTAATGGAAAAAAATAAAACATTCTTAAACCTTTCCGGGTTGTATATCTGTTTAGGGGCTAGAAAGTCTCTATTTTTATCGTACGAATACATAATCACAAACCATCTAATATGTCTATTCAAGAGGTAATGCAAAGGTTGCAAGACGGAAATACTCGATTCGTCGCCGACCACCTAGACGGAAAACTACAAGATAGTTCTCGCCGAGAAAGCCTAACTAGTGGGCAAGACCCATATGCCATTATTCTAAGCTGTGCAGATAGCCGTGTGGTACCTGAATTAGCTTTCGATACTGGATTAGGAGAAATCTTCGTGGTACGTGTCGCAGGAAATGTAGCCAATAGTTCTTCCATCGCTAGTATTGAGTATGCAGTGGCTCACATTGGTACGCCTGTTATTGTCGTACTCGGTCACCAAAGTTGTGGTGCAGTAACCGCTGCTATTGCTGGTGGTGATAATGGCTACAACCTAAATCACCTTCTTTCTCATATCACGCCTGCGATTACTGCTTCTGGTGAAGCGGCTGGCGTTAATGACGTGGTGAAGAAAAATGCCCAATTGACGGCAGCAGAATTGGTTGGCCGCTCTTCGATCATCAGCCAAGCCGTTACCGATGGCAAGTTGAAAATCGTTCCCGCTTACTATAACCTGAATACAGGTAAAGTTGATTTTCTAGATTAACTATAAGCGATGCATGGGATAGTTGTACTTGACTATCCCATGTCTAAGTTTTTTTGCTCGCCTTGTTATTTTAGCTTTTCTTTTTTTCTTTTTTGGTTGTAAATAGAATAGGATCATCATCGATGCCCTGCTCCTCCTGTAGATGATGGCTTGAACTTTTTTGACAACTTGAAGGCTCCGCTATTTGTTGCGCTTGACTTATTAGTCTTAAGCAAAAAAGGAAATACTGTCTTTTTCAATCCTATAGGGTAAAGCATACAAGCCATCCCACAATTCATTCTGAACATTACTCATTACCTCCCTGTAACCCATTTGTAACTCAGCTGTAACTACCCCACCTTATCTTTGTGTCATCATTTAAGAGAAAAGAAAATAGATAGTTGGAAAAGCAATTGAAAAACTATCGACCAAACTTTAAAAACCATTAAAAGAAATAAACGATGGCAACGAAAAAAGCAAATAAAGTAGGAGTTGAAGGCCGATTGGATAATTTGAAAGCGCAAGTAAAAGAATTGAACGGTCAGGCGGTTAATGTATCTGATCAATTAGTGGAGGCTTCTTTGGAAACCGGCGAAAAGTGGCAAAAATTGATGGCCAAAGCCTTAAACCAAGGTACAACACTATTTGGCAAGCAGCAAGACTTGATGTTCTCTACCTTGGAAGAATTGAAAGCGCAGTATTCAACCGGTAACAAACGCTTCAAGAAATTGGTGGGTTTGGATGCCACTCGAGTACGTAAGGCAGAACGTTTGGCCAAAAGCGCTAAGCAAAAAGCAACGAAAGTGAAAGTAGAGGCTTCTTCTCTTTCTGACTTGGCAAAAGATGATTTGAAAGTGATCACCGGTGTCGGTCCTAAAATGGAGCAACTATTGAATGATGCGGGCATCTTCACTTACTACCAATTGTCTATGGCGCCAATCAAAGACCTTAAGCCTATCCTTGATGTGGCTGGTCCTAGATTTAAAGCACAAAATCCAGCAGACTGGAAAAAAGAAGCTAAGAAATTAGCATAAGCTGACACCC
This sequence comes from uncultured Lewinella sp., assembly GCA_913060855.1. GTDB lineage: Bacteria > Bacteroidota > Bacteroidia > Chitinophagales > Saprospiraceae > DT-111. Next base: position 3,161 of record CAJXUM010001081.1, read on the forward strand.
TGTCTCTTATACACATCTGACGCTGCCG
>CAJXUM010001082.1 GCA_913060855.1 uncultured Lewinella sp.
ATCAGCCTCGGTCTCGTGGGCTCGGAGATGTGTATAAGAGACAGTTCATATACTGCCCCCCAAATCTAAGAAAGATCAAGGCGTAAGATTAATTTCCGATAACCTCATCCCCGATCAGAAGTGGGTGCACATCACTTTCACTTATAACGGCTCAGGTTCAATCGAGGGATTATCTCTTTTTGTTAATGGAAAGGAAATGGCTCTTAATGGCAATAAGGAACAAGTGTTTCAAAATATTTCCAAAAACAGCAGCTTGAAAATTGGCCCAGATGGTACAAGAGCTTCTGGCATTGATGAGGTCTATTTGTTCGATCAGGAATTAACAGAAGAAGCTGCAAAGTCAATATACCAATTCAATCCGATCGCCGAATTATTGCAAAAGGATTTTAATAGCCTGAATGATGTTGAACAGCGACACCTAGTTGACCACTACCTCTATCATGTTGACAGAGAATTCAAAATTGCCCTGCGCAACCTAGAGGCTGTACAATTCAAAAAACTAGACATTCCAGATGAGGGTGATGTAGAAATAATGACAATGGGTGAAATGGAGGAGCCCAATGAAACGTACATCCTAAACCGAGGTGCATATGATGCCCATGGGGAAGAAGTTTTCCCTAATACGCCCGAATCCATTTTATCATTCGATGAGTCTCTCCCTAAAAACAGGTTAGGTTTAGCTCAATGGCTTGTTGACCCCAAAAACCCATTGACTTCGCGAGTGGCCGTTAATCGATATTGGCAGTACATATTTGGTAGAGGGATTGTGAAAACGCTGGATGACTTTGGTAATCAGGGGGACCTCCCCACCCATCCATTGTTGTTAGACTGGTTGGCATCCACTTTTATGGAAAATGGCTGGGACACAAAAAAAATGATTAAGCTCATGGTGATGTCTTCGACTTATCAGCAGCGATCTGCCACAAGTGATGCCAAAAGAAACCTTGATCAGAATAACATTTATCTATCGAGAGGACCCAGATATAGAATGCCTGTGGAAATGATTCGTGATCAGGCATTGGCTGCAAGCGGGTTATTGAACGATAAAGTTGGAGGCCCTGGCGTAAGGCCCTACCAGCCAGACAATCTTTGGGGAGCCGTTACCGGTGGTGGTGGCGGGCCATTGGCTAAATTTGTACTGGATATAAGCGAAGACCTATACAGACGAAGTGTATATACTTTCTGGAAACGTACGGTCCCTCCTCCTTCCATGCTATCCTTTGATGCTGCAACAAGAGATAGATGTGTAGTCAGTCGTCAAAGTACAAACACACCTCTCCAAGCTTTAGCACTCTTAAATGATCCTCAATATATGGAGGCGGCTAGAGTTATGGCACAAAACATCATGGCCAACGATCAGCCAATGCAAGAAAATGTAAAAGTCGCCTTTCGGAAATTAACAGGCAGAATGCCCACACAAGAAGAAATTCAAATGCTGACAGAAGTATACGACACAAGTCTCCATTCTTTTAAAGAAAATCCGCAAAAAGCTATTGAACTGCTGAACGTGGGTGATTATAGGATTGATGAGCGCTTAGACCAAAATTTACTGGCTGCACATACCGTGACGTTTAGTGCCATATTCAACTTAGACGAAACCATTTCAAAAGAATAGACCGATGGATGAATTACATGAATATAGGATGAATTTAAACAGGCGGGAGTTTCTGTCGAAGACGAGTTTAGGTCTTGGTGCTGCTGCTTTATCTTCTATCATTCCTGGGTGCACCTCCAAGTCAGTTTCCGGGCTCGAAAGCTTAGGTGGAGCAGGGAAAGGTGCTATCGACGTAAGTCACATCGCACCGAAGGCCAAGCGAATTATATACCTGTTCCAAAGCGGTGGGCCTTCTCAAATAGAATTGTTTGACCCGAAACCGGTATTGAGTAAGATGTTCGGCGAAGAATTGCCTGATTCTGTAAGAAAAGGCCAGCGACTAACCGGAATGACTTCTGGACAAGCTTCATTTCCCCTTGCAGGATCATATTTCGATTTTAAACAAAGAGGGCAAAGTGGTGCATGGGTGAGTGACGCATTACCACATATTTCAAAAATAGCTGATGACTTGTGTATCATTCGAAGCATGCATACAGAGGCCATTAACCATGATCCAGCCATTACATTTTTTCAAACGGGTCACCAACAAGCAGGAAGACCTTGTATGGGTTCCTGGCTGAGTTATGGTTTGGGTAGCCTTAATGACAATCTCCCTACTTTCAGCGTACTGCTTTCTAGGGGCTCAGGTCGTCCCAACGCCCAGCCGCTGTATTCCAGGTTATGGGGTAATGGTTTTTTACCCTCTCTACATCAAGGAGTAGAATTTCGTTCTGGTGCTGATCCAGTGCTATATCTCAATGATTTGCCGGGGATTACTAAACAGACACGAAGGAAAATGCTTGATAAAATTGCTGAATTGAATCAAGCTAAATACCAACAAAACAACGACCCTGAAATTCTAACGAGGATTTCGCAATATGAAATGGCTTACCGAATGCAAACATCTGTTCCAGAAACGATGGATATTTCCAAAGAACCAGATGATATATTCGAATTGTATGGTCCTGAATCTAGAACCCCCGGGTCCTATGCTGCCAACTGTATATTGGCAAGAAGAATGGCTGAACAAGACGTCCGTTTTATACAACTTTATCACATGGGCTGGGATCAACATGGAGATTTACCAAATGCGATAAGCAAGCAATGTAGAGATACAGACCAAGCTTCAGCGGCATTGATCACTGATTTGAAAAGACGTGGACTACTAGATGATACACTCGTAGTTTGGGGCGGTGAATTTGGAAGAACCAATTACTCGCAGGGAAAATTGACTCCTACCAACTTCGGCAGAGATCATCATCCAAAGTGCTTTAGTATTTTCATGGCTGGTGGTGGAGTAAAACCAGGAATTACTTATGGAGAGACAGATGACTTTAGTTACAACATTACCAAAGATCCTGTTCACGTTCATGACTTTCAAGCTACTTTATTACATCTGCTAGGAATAGACCATGAAAAATTGACTTATAAACATCAGGGAAGAAGGTATAGATTGACCGACGTTCATGGTCATGTTGTAAAGGATATCTTGACATAAATTGATATAAACGGAATAAACTCATTTTTCACCGACACTTTAACTACTGTCTCTTATACACATCTCCGAGCCCACGAGACCGAGGCTGATCTCGT
>CAJXUM010001083.1 GCA_913060855.1 uncultured Lewinella sp.
ATAAGAGACAGTTACTGGACGAATAGGGTTTATCAGATGAAAGTTGAAGGTTTATCGGCTTAGCTCCTCGGCAGAAACCTTCAACCCTAAACTTTTAAACCCACTTATGGTACCTTATTTTGTGGTGGCCCCACGTAAGACGAGCGGATCAAAACGGTAGGGAGATTCCCCAGCGGCCCATGCCATCCCTCGAAGGAGGAGTATCCGGAAATAAGGATCGTCAAAAGTCCAGGAGTAGTGCCCTAAAATACAGCCCAATACTCGCCCCTTTCCATATTCGTGCGTCCAGAACATCGGTTCATCCTTGGTGGGTTCTTCGGGCCATTTCTGTTGGATCGCTTGCATATTGCTGAAATCAATTTTTCCCTCTTTATCACGGAGCGCAAAATTGCCTGCGGCTTCCTTCGAAGTGGCCAGGATACTTACCTTCGAGCGGTCCCCATATAAGGGCCAATAGGCTTCATCCAGAAAATACAATTGTTGGGGCAGTCCGAGGGTGATCGGATGGTTTGATTTAGCGATTTCAAGGTTCATGGGGCCGTGGCGCCATCTAGTGTAATCCCAATTCCAACTCAAGCCGATCAAGCCTGACACTTCGTCCTCAAGGCCGGCTTCGTCGGCGACCACACAACTCTGATGGATGGCGACAAATCCGCCCCCACGGGACAAGAACTCATCCAGTTCTGCATTCCGCTCCCCGCTCCAATTCACCACAGCAAAGGCGACGATCAGATCAGCGTTCTGAAACTGTTCCTTGGAGGGCCATTCCCAGGCCGTTTCGACCTTGACCTTGGGTAATCCAGCCTTCATCTCTTCGAGATCTAGGTCATTTTCAGGTCCAAACATATTGACCTGAACGGCCTCACTACCGCTATTCGCGCCGCCCAGGAGCATTGCCCAGTTCTTTTGCCAAAGGGGATAGTCATGCTCATACAGACCATGATCTTTTTCACCGGCCAGCAGGACAACGCGAAGGCCACGAAGATGGTCTCCAGAAATTTGGGGGGCCTTGGCCAGAACTGATTCGACTTCACTGCGACTGCGGGGCTCAGGGGATGTGGGGTGATCTTGGGCTTGTGCTTGGGTGACCACTGCAAAAATCAGGGCAAGGGCCCAAATAAACGGATAGCTTTTTTTTAATGTAATCATGGTTGTTTCTGTATCTGCTGAGCTTCAAGAATTGCACATGAATTTACACAAAAATTCCCTGACAGAAAAAGGCGCTATTAGGATGGAGTTAATAGGCAGTTGTTTATGGGGAAGTAGATGACCCATGACATACGTTGGGGTAGAAAACGGAACTAGAATATCAACTATTCAAATGGTTATAATTTTCCCTGTAATTCCTTTTGAACCGGCAATATTATAGCCCACAACAGTAGTGGTATCCAGGAAGGGTTTTAATATCTTAATAAGCCTCATAATGGATTGCATTGTGAATAGATGCGACTAGTACGTGAAAATACAAGAGGACCAGCGGCCTCTCATGTGAATTCGGAAGGCGGAATAGGTATCTTCATGGCTTGCGTTCCCATTTCTGACTTCTCATTTCTGATTTTCCGGGCTTTTTGAGTCATAAGACAAGACTTCGAAATAGGGAAATAGTCTACATGAGAAACCACTATAAGAGGGCTTCTATTTATTTATCTCATATCGAAGCAGATAAGCCTCGCCTTTACTTTGCTTCATGGAAATTCCCCATCCGGGAATTTCATTGGTCGGATTGCCATTTCCTAAATGTGGTCGGTATAAACCTGGTGCCGTAGGGATATGGCTTAGGTTTTGCTGGATGGGGGCAAAGTTTATGCCGTCGGAAGCTAAATTAATGGAGGAATTGATAGAAGCTAATGAGGCCACTCCTCCGTTTTTTAACCATATCAGCACCTCATGGCTGTGATCTAAAATCGGACCGTCATGCTTTTGATAGGGCCCCGCTGGATGCGCAGCAATGGCTACTCCCATTTTTGTCCGCCTGGGGCCTTCCTTGCCATCGATATAACAGCGTCCCTTGTAATACATCCAAATTTCCCCCTCTTTAACCAATAAACTGGCATCGTCAATTCGATAACTATCAAATGCTGTTGTATCAACAGCGACTTCCAATATCGGGTTGTTGGCTATGCGCTCAAAAGGACCGTCAGGACTGTCTGCCACCGCTAATCCAATGGCAGTAAAGTCATTGGTGGAATTATTTTCGAATGCTTTATCGGCATTCCCTGGTGTCGGTTGCACAGCAGTGTAATAGAGGTAATACTTGCCACTATGTGCCAAGATGTTGGGGGTGAAGACGGAATGGCTATCAAACTTACCTTCCGCACCCAAGCCAAGCGCCATACCTTGTTCTTGCCACGTATATCCCTCATCTTCTGAGGTAGCATACCAAATCGTACCCCAGTAGCCGGCCCTGACTGGACTATCCATCCGAGTGTACCAAACGTAGTATTTGTTCCCAACTTTGATGATATCACTGGGGTCTCTTCGGTTGTACACCGGGTCTTTCCCAATTCCCGTAACTTCGGAATATGAAAAGCTGACTGTTTCTAATTTTTCTTCTTGTTTGTTTTCCTCTTTTTCGGAGTTTCCGGAGGAACAAGCTCCTAACAGCAAAGTGAACAAGGTGAAGACGGCCATCGTAAATCGAACCGCTCGAAGTTTTACGCTTACTTGTTGTATCATGTGAATATTGGTTTATAGCCCACAACAGTTTTGTTTCATTACTACGGGGTATTACCCTTAAAAGCTGTTTCAGTTTTGGAAGATACTTCATTTACCAGTAGAAGTGAAAAACGATCGCAGCCCATTCGATAATTAATTCCGTACAGCCTTCTCATCCTAATATAAGTTTGTAATTTTGGTGCCATATACCATTAGACTTCATTCTGAAAGATTTTGTAGAATGGAAGTTATTTCAGATAAAGTCTATTAGATGCAGAAACTATGATAGAAAACTGGTGGGCTCGAAAAGTCCCTCAATACTTAGGCACCTACTTGGCGGTAGGCTTTGGCTTATTGCAGTTCTTAGCATTTATTATCAGCCGCTATGACTTAGGGGAACACTGGGTGGATAAATACCTGATTGTGTGGCTTACTTTGTTACCTGCCATTGCGACTGCTGTCTACTTCAGCGGAAAACTTCGTCCGAACTTTGCTACTGACAGTTTAAAGTGGGCAAAGCTTTTTGTGGCGG
>CAJXUM010001084.1 GCA_913060855.1 uncultured Lewinella sp.
GATGATAATAGCCAAAGCTACTTGAAGAAAACCTAACGCAGTATAACGCAAAAAGGGCCCGCCATAAAATGCCGATTATATATGTTCAGCTACTTAATAGCTAAGGTAAGAAAAAAGTAATGCTCCGAGCCGCTATCTCATCAGTAAAACATCCCCTTCTACCAAGCGCTCTGTTCCATCGACTAATTTTAATCTGGCATAGAAAACATAGACACCAGCAGGAAGATTCTGTCCACGATTCAAACCATCCCAGCCCACATCAGGGTTGTTGGGAACGACATCATGGGCTTCAAAAATAGCACCACCCCATCGATCAAAGATGAGAAAATCACGGACTAAAACGACCTGAGCAGGATTCGCTAATACAAAGAAGCGATCATTCAGCAAATCTCCATTCGGTGAAAATACCGTCGGCATAAACACATCCAGAGAAGGGTCAATGATTAAAGTTATATCTGCTTCGCCTCTACAACCAAATCGATCGATCAATCGGAGGGTATAAGTCGCCTGATCGATTACCGTAATTTCTGGCTCCAAACAACTAGGGCAAGCAAAGGTAGAATCTGGTATCCAGCGGATGCTCTCTACCAAATTATCGGGAATATTTAGTTGTGGTGTAAAACGGTATTGCTCTCCGATCTTCACCAATACTTCTTCAGGCAGATCGACCATACTTTCGTAGAAAGCAGGCATCAGGAAGGATTGCTCAATCTGACAACCCGCTGCATCTTCGATCACCAAATCATAAAAATTACCGGCCTGAAGAGATTGCAAAGTATCTGCTGGCAAAAAGGCCCCACCATCGATACTATATAAGTAAGGAGGCACACCGCCCGTAGCACTTAGTACGAGGTTTCCGCTATTCAATGCTTCACAGTTGACTTCGATGGCTTTGAGCGGCGTTGGCGTGCTTACTTCTAGTAAGACTTGTTTCTCGCAATTATTGGCGTCCTGCACCAGCAAGGTATAGGTGCCTGCCAATAAATCCGCTCGCTGCAAAGCAATTTCCTGCGAATCTAGCCAGCGCCAGCTAAAAGGCGGTGAACTACCGCTAATTTCCAAATCAAGCGCACCATCCGAGGCTCCGTAGCAACTAACTGGCGTAATGTTCGCGGCCACCTCAATAAATGTTGTTACCACTTCTCCGGTCCCAGTAGCGGGTCCACTACAGCCTGCATCGCTGAAATAATCAATCTCATAGATTCCGGCTTTCGTGGCCGGTAAAAGAAAAGGATTTTGGTGAATACCTTCAATCGGGTCCTGTACCACACCATCAATTCTCATGACCAAAGACCAAGGAGCAGCCCCTGTAAATTCTACGTGCAGATAAGTCGTATCGCCTTCGCAAATATTGGCACTACCACTTAGGCTAGCTTCAGGTGGTGTGGTAATAATGAGGCGGGTAGAATCAAGCCCTGCATGCCCGCAAGCATCGGTAACGGTCACCGTATATAGGGAGGGACCTTCGGCCTTTACCTCGATATTGGGCGAGGTACTCCCGGTATTCCATTCAAAAGTATAGGGAGGGTTACCACCATTGATATCAGGTTCCAGGACTTGGGTATTATTCTCACATACATAAGCATCTGCGAGCTTGACCTCTATCGAAGAGGCCTCTTCAATATAGATCAGGGCAGAATCAGAATAGCAGGCGCAAGGAATGTCTAGCTCCAATAAAATGCTTTCGCGGGATTCTAATAAGGTATCGTTGAAAGAGTAAATAGGCACTTTTACAGAAACTTCGCCGATCGGTATAGTGGCAATTCCTGGTAAAGGTTCATAGTCCTCCCCTTCTACGGCTGTACTACTTTCAGCAATCTTGTATTGGACCGTAACTGGTAAATCTAGTTTGCTGGGGTCTGCTCGTTCAAAAATAAAATGAGCATCCGCGCAGCCTTCTGCCACGAGTGGTTCTCCTGCTTCGTTTTTGGAAGCACGAACGGATACGACAGAACCGATATTGAAACTTCCCGCCTCTAGAAACACGGCAGAATCATAATAAAAATCTCCTACATCTCCCACGACCAAGCGAATGTGATAAGTCTCACAAGGATTGAGTTTGAGCATAGCCGTTAGTGGCTGGGTAAAGCCATCATATTCTATGTCATCCAGTGCGACCGGTTGGTGAACGCTCAAGTTGCATTTATTCGCGTCCTCCCCCCTTTCATTGCCTAGGTAATAATTGGAATTGTTGAGATGATTGACCGAGTTGATGGCGACAAAGTCTTGCGTACCTGGAATCAAGGCTACATTTTTTGCATTGCCCGCAAAATTTCCATTGATCCCTGGGCCACTGATAAAAAATCCGAAGACGTCATTATAGATACTCCCTACGAATTCGCAGTATTCTTCTGAGGCAAAAACATATCGAAAGGTAACGAAGGAATCGAGTGGAACAAAGTCGAATTCAAGTCCTACCGCATCAAATACTTCGCCTGTTGCGAGGTGGTTCAGGTCGGGGTCTCCCCCTTCTCTTTCAAAATTACCACTGGCGTCCGAGTATTTATTGGGGCCTTCAGAATTACTAATCTTACCCGTGGAAAGGATGATTCCCTTTTCCAGTCCAATAATATCTTTTGCATTTTCAAAATAACCGACCCCTTGTATCGGGCCTATTCGGCTAATATTGGCAATGTTGTCACAGGCACCTTCCGCGAAGATGTCTTGCACCAAGACCTGAGGGCCAGCACCTACTTCAGTGCGGACACCGCCATTAAAGGTGGCCTTCGTCAGAGGGGTGGCAATCCAAATATCCTTTGCTGTCATTCCAAGCCCTATTAGACTTGCGAATAAAAGGAGATAAGGGATGGCCAGGGTGTTTTTCCACATAGGGATGCTTTGTTCAGTTGCTACAAAAAGTGGATAATTATCAACAAATATGGGCCAAGGGTCCGATAACTAGGGTTTTGTTGTGAAGCACATAGCGAAAGAAAAAAAAAGGAACTTGAGACTATTTAATACGTATACCCTTAGGTAAAGTTTCTTTCACCAATGGCTTAGTTGCTATTATCTCTGGAAGAGATGCGGATAGGGGTAGAATGGCGTGGCGCTAATATAAAAATTTTCTCTATGTTTTCATCCGATCTATGCTACTTTTTATTTTACGGTATTCTTTTGAAAGGATAAGGAAAGCCCCTGTCTCTTATACACATCTGACGCTGCCGACGAAGAGGATAGTGTAGAT
>CAJXUM010001085.1 GCA_913060855.1 uncultured Lewinella sp.
GAGATCAGCCTCGGTCTCGTGGGCTCGGAGATGTGTATAAGAGACAGCGCTATACTTCTTCATCTAAAACTATAAATTTAAACTACTTCTTAGAAAAAGATACACACAATCCTTTTGATTCAATCGCAATAATTGCATTGGGTATAAAATATCAGCTCGTTATGAAAAAACTCTTTTTTGCGCTATTGGGAAGCATTGGCCTATTTTGTTATCCCCTCCTACTCAGTGGACAATCCTTGGCTCCGAACCTTTTAAAAGGTATGCAGTGGCGAAACCTTGGCCCTGCCAATCAAGGCGGTAGAATTGTAGATATCGAAGCGGTGGATAATGATTTCGCTCACGTTTTTGCAGCTTCGGCCTCTGGTGGAGTTTGGAAATCGGACAATGCAGGGACTACATGGGATCCCATTTTCGATGATTATTCCACGGCGTCCATTGGTGATATTGCGCTGTTTCAACCCAACCCTGATATCCTATGGGTGGGGACAGGTGAAGCCAATAATCGGAATAGTGTGAGTTGGGGAGATGGTGTTTTTAAATCTATAGATGGCGGAAAGACATTCCAGAATATGGGGCTTAAAAACACCCATCAGATTGCGCGTGTCCTTACTCACCCGACCGATGCTAATACAGCCTATGTTGGAGCCATCGGGCACCTCTGGGGATATGGTGGTGACAGAGGTTTGTTTAAAACAGAGGACGGAGGTAAAAGCTGGCAGAAACTGACCAATGGACTACCCGATGATGGAAAAACGGGTTGTATTGACCTGGTCATGGATTCCAAAAACCCAAAAATTCTATATGCAGCCTTCTATCACCGACTTCGCCAGCCTTGGCACTTTTACAGTGGCGGAACCAATGGGGGGATTTTCAAATCTACCAATGGCGGAAAAAGTTGGAAGAAACTGAGCAATGGTTTGCCAACAGCTGAAACAGGGCGGATTGGTTTAGCAATTTCTAAAAAGAACCCAAAAGTTGTCATGGCGTTCATTGAAGCACCCAAAACCGATGATCTCAGCAAGCCGGGCTCTGGTGTTTATCGAAGTGAGGATGGTGGTAAGAGTTGGACTTATATGAATACCTACAACAATAGACCCTTCTACTACAGTCAGATTCGGATCAATCCTCATGATGACAAGAAGGTGTATCTATTGACTACCAGCTTCATGGTATCGGAAGATGGTGGCAAAACCTTGAAGAATGGAAGCCAAGATCAAGAAATTCATGGTGATTTTCACGGAATGTGGTTTGACCCCACTAATCCTGAACGCTACTACTTGGGAGCAGATAAAGGAATGTCATTGACACATGATCAAGGTAAAAGCTTCACGCTGTTTGACAATTTTGCCATTGGGCAGTTTTATCGGATCGGCTTCGATATGCGAGACCCTTATTATGTTTATGGCGGATACCAAGATAATGGGATGTATAGTGTGGCTAGTTTTAGTAGAGATGCCAGAGGTATTTTGAATGATTCCAATTGGAAATTACACTGGGGGGATGGGCAGTTTGTACATGCTGATCCGACCAATTGGCGTAATATGTTTACCCAGATGGAAAATGGAAGCACCTTTAGCTATGATCCAATGACCCATCGGATCAAACGAATCAACCCAGGTCTACATAATATTGTCAATTATGAAGAAGCCATACCTGCGGATCTTCGAAAAGGAGGACTTCCCTTTCGATACAATTGGACCGCTCCACTCCAAATGTCTCCACATGATCCAAACACTTTATACCTAGCTAGTAATTATCTATTCAAAACCACAGATAGTGGCCAATCATGGTCAATCGTCAGCCCTGACCTCAGCACCAATGATCCCAAGAAAACAGTAAAAGGTAAAAGTGGTGGTGTTACACCGGATAATACAGGTGCGGAGACTCACTGTGCCGTTTATACTTTATCGCTTTCTACCATTAATGCCGATATTATATGGGCAGGAACGGATGATGGCAATATCCAAGTGACTACAAACGGGGGAAAGGACTGGACAAATGTCCGGAGTAATTTAGAAAACGTACCGAACGGTATGTGGGTGAGTCGAGTAGAAGCTTCTCATTTTGATCCGGCCACTGCTTATGTAACATTTGATGGTCATCGAAGTGATCAAAACCAACCCTGGGTATTCAAGACCACTAATTATGGTCGGGATTGGACGGAATTATCAGCCAACTTACCTGCCAATGAGGTAGTTCGTGTAATTAGAGAAGACCTACGCAATCCTAACTTACTGTTTATAGGAACAGAAACCGGTGTTTTCTACTCTATAAATGGTGGAGAGAAATGGGAACGTTTGAAGTTGAATCTTCCGACCGTTTCTGTTCTTGATATCAAGATTCACCCTAGAGATAATGACTTGATTATTGGTACCCATGGTCGCAGTATCTGGGTTTTGGACGATATTACGCCACTGCAGCAAATGAATAGTAGCACGATGAGTTCGGATAGTTATCTATTTGAGCAACGGGGAGCGACTATCTGGGAGAACGTCAGTCGTGGGGGACAGCGGGGCCACTTTTGGTTTGCCGGGGATAACCCGCCTTCCATAAAAAACAGCAGTACGCTACCCAGGGCTCAATTCGAAAATGGGGCTATGATTTCTTATTATTTAGGTAAAGACTACTCTGGACCAGTTTTATTGGAGATTACAGACCAAGCTGGACATCAGAAAATAGATACATTGGAAAATACAGCGGGAATCCATCGCTACCGTTGGGATCTTCAGTTTGACCCTAAGCCCTTCACGCCTGAGCAACGAAAAACGATTGAAGATCTACTAACAGATTTGCAAAAGCAGTATAGTTTTTCAGGTATCCGTCGGGCAGCTGCCGCTTTTAAGGCCGCTAAAACACCTTTGGAACAATACAAGGCCATCGGGATTTTAACGAATGGATATTTAAGCTTTCAACTGGGAGATGAATACAAGGTGCCGACCGCTGGAGTGGGTACTTACTTTATAAAAATGACGGTAGGGGATGATGTATTCAAAAGAACTATTAGGGTAAGGGAAGATCCTCTTTTGGGAACTAAGTGATAGAATAATGCTTGGTGAGACTTCTGAAGTGGGGTGGTCGATACTAGGCAGATTACGCCATATTAACTTCACCATTTATGGATGTATAATATTGGATGTTCGCTACTAGTTTCACTAGTATTGCGGTCTTTGGCTGCGA
>CAJXUM010001086.1 GCA_913060855.1 uncultured Lewinella sp.
GAGATCAGCCTCGGTCTCGTGGGCTCGGAGATGTGTATAAGAGACAGTTATTTAACAGTAACTGTGACTCACTGGAAGGCAGAATGAGAAACGAAAGTAGACTGTCTAGAAAGAATAGCGAAGCCATTATACGGTTAATACAGTATGTGAGGAACTTAGGAAGGTTAGTATGGAATCCAAATACTGATGTAAAGGACTTGGAGAAAGTAAGAGCCAATTTGAACGAGGAAAAAAATATACAAGGAGCAATCTGGCTGGAAAGTAAAATTCAAGACCTAGATAAAGGGCTGCGCAAAAAGGCAGCCCCAGGTCAATGAATTAGGTAATGATCTCCTCTTCTGTAATAATACCTTCGGCATCTTCATCGTTACCTCCTTTTAGTTGAATTTGTTCTTCTACTTTAAGAGTTAAGTGTTTAAATTCATCTAATGCTGTTTGAAATTGCTGTTGCATAACATAAGAGTTTTAGGGCAGTTGAGTGGCAAAACCCAGTAGCCTATGATTAGAAAATGGATAGATCAGCCTTGAACAGGCATAGAAATTCCATTCCTCATGCTATGTGCACCTAGCAATAAGGGCGGGGCCAAATCAACAGAATTGTCGACTGTTATTGAGTTTGAACCCAGTTTGGAATATAGCTTTCGGTTGAATACTAGCTACGTCATAAAAATGATGTGACTAGAGAAGCAAGCGTATTTATGTTGTTGAGTTGTGTTCTAGATTTTACATAAATTGATAATAGTGCTCATTTTGTAAAGTGAATAGTTATAAGTTTTCCGAATTCTGATATCTTTAATGTAAATTCTTTTAAAAGGTAACCCTCTAAAAAGAAATTAATTTAAAGATTATTGGTTTTGGCCTCTGGGGCAATCTTCAATTGAGCAATAGCATGTCTGAAAAACAGCCTTCTAATAGTCCATTTCGTTTTAATGAAGGATTAAAGGAATTATACCTTCAGCATCGCCCTGCAATTGTCAATTGGCTTCGTAAGGCCTTTTCGATAGATATAGACGATGCCATTGATATCACTCAGGAGGCATTTGCGATTTTTATTGAACAAGGCATGAGAGGAGTATTACCATCGTTCATCAACCAATCTAAAGCTCGCACTTATTTATTTGGAATTGCTAAGAATAAGGCTTACGAACGTCTTCGGGATCAAAATAAACAAGTGAGTCTCGCAGAATATAAAGAGCCTAAAGATCAAGCATACGAGGATATAGAAAGCAATGTGGAAAAGGAAGAACAGATAAAGCAGGCGAACCAGGCTTTTAAAAGTTTAGGAGAAAAGTGTCAAAAACTGCTTCACCTGACAATTGTATTAAAAGTTACGATGGTTGATGTGGCCAAAAAACTGAATTACGGAAATGCAGCTACTGCTAAGAATATGAAATACAAATGTTTGATTCGGTTACGAAAGATTTATCATAAGCATCAAAAGGAATTGCAAAATGGATAAGGAGATGGAAGACTGGATATTGGCGGAATCCTATGTGAATAAGGAACTTACTGGAACAGCACTGGAAGCCGTGATACAGCGTATGCAGTCAGATGAGGAGTTTGCCCAATTAGTAGCAGAATGTGAAGTGATCCTATCTGGTACAAGTTTAGCCCTTCAGGAGCAGATAAAAGAAGGTTTGAGGGAAATAGAAGAGGAGACTCCATTATTAGCTGCGAAGACTGAGCATAGTCTTGGGGCTGAATCTACTGATGATCAAGATATAGAGGAAGCGATCGAGCATCGATTAGAAAAGATTAGAACTCAAGCTATTGAGAAACTGACCGAAAAAGAAGAGGAAAATACCACTTTGTGGAAGCGTATGGGGTGGCGGCCAATAGCTGCAGCTGTGTTATTACTAATTGTAGCTGCTGGGTGGTGGCTTTTGAAGCCGCAACCAGAGTATCAGCGCATTGCTCGGCAGTATTTTGAAGCGCCTCAAAGCATCAAAACGCTTACAAGAGGGGATCAAAACGTGTTTGATCGACAGCTTAGAATCGCTCTTGATGCTTATGATCAAGGGCGTTACGGACAAGCACGGCCAGTATTTGAACAATTCATAGAACAAAATCAATATTTGCCCAGTAGATTTTACCTGGCAATTATTCAATTGAGTACTGGAGAAGTAGAAGAAGCCATTGACCACCTAACCTATTTTAAAGATAATTCTGATGATATACGATTTGAAAATACTGCCTATTTCCTGGCATTGGCCCATCTGCAAGCTGGACATATTGAAGAAGCGCAAAGGTTATTAGTACAAGAAAATAACCCCAAGGCTGTAAAACTCAAGAAAGCCATTGATCAATTGCAAAGTAAAAACTAAACTTTATCCACTTTAACCCACACACCATGGCCATTTTCCCACCTCGATTGAAATTTCCGCAAGAACATTGTAACGCAAGTAAGCCAGAGTGTCCGCTTCGTTATCCTGGCTACTTACAAGAATTGACCTGTGAAGGCCATCGGTTTACTACATTTGTCAACAATGAGAGATATTTGGGGGAACTCCCTTATTATTTTTTCGGCGTACATCTTATTATCCCTAAGTACTTTTCAAAGGTGGTAGTTCAGTCGAAAACAGGTGCTGTTTTAGATGAATCGTTGCCTCCCATTGGTATAGAGATCAATCGTTGGTTTGCGCTTAGTCTAAGGGACCCCGATACTGGGCCGGTCTGGGGAATCTGGGATAATCAGATACTATTTGATGAGGGGATGGATAATTGTGGTGTATCAGCGCATAGCCGTGTCAAGGTTCCTCCGGAGGATCGACCAGGCAAGGGGTGCCCCACAGCTATAAAGGAAAAGAAAGACAAAGGGATCACTATTCCTACAGAACACTATTCTAGTAATATTCATCAATTGTTTTTCAAGTTTCATAATCACTATTATACGCCGATCGTACTTTCTAATGGCCAAACTTGTTACTACATCTTTGAAAAAAAAGCGATAATAAAAGAATGGGTTACTAAGTTTAGTGCAGAGGAAGAATACATATTAGCTATAAATCGGCCAATTGAGTATAGCAACGTTCTTCGGGTACCAGTTACAAGAGATGTTGAAATTATATGTTCTTCTTAAACAACCTAACTTTAAAGAAGAGGTCTTGTCTCTTCTTAGTTCATTCATCTGTCTCTTATACACATCTGACGCTGCCGACGAAGAGGATAGTGTAG
>CAJXUM010001087.1 GCA_913060855.1 uncultured Lewinella sp.
AGCGTCAGATGTGTATAAGAGACAGTAGCAAGACTTCAGAAGTTTTCCTCGTCGAGACTTACAGAAACTTCTGAAGTCTTATTCTAGGTCTTTTTAGGAAAACCTCTGAAGTCTAAGCTTTTGCTTTTTTGCATATAAAACTTAAAATGAAACGATAATACAATGAAATCATCCTCTTTACTACTTAGTGCTTTTCTTTTTTTATTGCTGAGCGCCTGCCAATCCGCTGACCAAGGACCAGCCACCATGAGTGCTGAAAACTTGCCGAGCGAACTACAAAAAAGGTTAATCGATGCCCAAGCTGGCGATGAAATCCTATTGCCTGAAGGAACCTTCAATTTCAAAAGGGGATTGTCACTAGATGACGTTCCTAATATCACCATCAAAGGAGCGGGTAAAGGCAAAACGATCCTATCTTTTTTGGGACAAATCGAAGGCGCACAAGGCTTGCATGTGAAGAACGTGACGAACCTCACCTTGGAAGGCTTTACCGTCGCTGATTCTAAAGGAGATGCCATCAAAGTGCAAGATTGCGAAAACATTGTGATGCGTGACCTCGAAACGACTTGGACACAGGGCAAGAAGCCCACGAATGGCGCCTATGGTCTGTATCCGGTAAGTAGCAAGAATCTACTGATGGAAAAATGCGAAGCTTCCTTTGCGATGGACGCTGGGATCTATGTAGGGCAGTCCACCAATGTAGTCGTACGAGATAACTATGTACATGATAATGTCGCTGGCCTTGAAATAGAGAATACGATAGTAGGAGAGGTGTACAACAACATTGCCAAGAACAATACGGGAGGAATGCTGATTTTCGATATGCCAGACCTGCCGCAAGCCAATGGCGATCGAATTAAGTTCTACAACAACGTAATGGA
This sequence comes from uncultured Lewinella sp., assembly GCA_913060855.1. GTDB lineage: Bacteria > Bacteroidota > Bacteroidia > Chitinophagales > Saprospiraceae > DT-111. Next base: position 882 of record CAJXUM010001087.1, read on the forward strand.
TGGCAACAATGGCGAGAACTTTGCGCCTAAAGGAATGGTGGTGAGTACGATCCCTCCGGGTTCAGGTATGATCATCATGTCTCATTCTAATATTGAGATGCACGACAATACCATTACCAACCACAAGACCTTGGGAATAGCCGTCAATAGCTGGCTGTTTACTGGGGTTCCTTATAAGTCGGAGAATTTTGACCCCTTTTGTACTAATATTAGTATCCATGACAATGTTATTACCGGAAATAAAGGCCCTGCTGATACCAGTACGGAATATGGGCAATTATTGACAGCTGTCTTGGGTGGCCAATCGGTGGATATAGTGACGGATGGTATCTTTAAGCCTTCTACGCTTAATGAGGCAGGAAACCCTACAGGTTACTGCTTTAGAAACAATGGCGATGTCAGTTTTGTCAACCTAAATGCCGGTATGGGGGACAAGCCAGAAGAGATTGCTAAAAACATGAATACTGATATTAGCAAATTTGACTGTGAAATACCCAACTTTGATACCAGTGAGCATGACTCCTGGTTGGCGAGCGCTAAGTAAATGACTTAGACTTCAGAAGTTTTCCTCCGTCCTGCCGCAGGAAACTTCTGAAGTCTTCCCCACCTATCTGATAAACTTCAGTAATTACCTATAAAACTAGATTACTAAAATGAGATTTTTAGTTGCGCTACTATTTATGATCGGTATCAGTTTGTTGATGCCAAGATGTGCTGTTCAGCAAGATACATCGGTGAATATCTCCGAGAAACCCCACGAGAAATTATCAGATTACCATTTATTTACCGGGGACCTAGCTGATCTAACACCTAATGAACGAGTACTTCCATATGATCTGAATTCTCCACTATTTTCGGACTATGCGCACAAAGCAAGGTTCGTCTGGATTCCACCAGGGAAGAGTGCCCGATATACAACGGATACAGTGCTCGATTTTCCGAAAGGTACGGTCTTGGTAAAGAACTTCTATTATGCGAATGACGAGACAGATGCTAGCAAAGGAAGAAGAATTATGGAGACGCGTCTATTGATTCACCGCGACGAAGAATGGGAAGCTATCGGGTATATCTGGAATGATGAGCAAACGGAGGCCTTTTATGAAACCATTGGTGATATTAAAGAAGTGAAATGGATCAATAAGGAAGGCGTAGCGCAGCAGGTGGACTATATTATTCCCAATAAGAACCAATGTAAGAATTGCCATGCCAATGGACAAAAGCAACAACCTATTGGCCCCAAGGTGAGGAATCTCAATAAATTTTATGCCTATGAAGAGGCACCCATGCAGCAATTGGATAAATGGGCGTCGTCTGGGATGTTAGTCGGTTTTGATCCTACCATTCCTCATCAGAAATCAGCGGTCTGGGACGATGAAGAAAGCGGAACGCTGCATGATAGGGCTATGGCCTATTTAGATGTCAATTGTGGACATTGCCATCAACCAGAAGGGGCCGCCAATACTTCTGGGCTCAACTTGATATCCGGGACACCGCTCAGTATGGAACTTGGCGTGTTTAAAGCAACGGTTTCTGCGGGTGCAGGTACAGGAGGACATCAGTATTCGATTGTACCCGGTAATCCAGAGGAGTCGATCTTAGTCTATCGAATGAATTCAACGAATCCTGGCGCGATGATGCCGGAATTGGGCCGTCGCCTAGTGCATGAAGAAGGCGTTGCCTTGATGAAGGAATGGATTGCTGAGATGGAATATGAGGTAGATTAGAGGTTGGTTCATCGTCAGCGGGTGAGTGATTCACCCGCTGACGATGAAAAAAGCCTAGTGGCCATATCCTGGGTTATTTCCTATTCGTTTCACTACGAAATGATGGAAGTCGCCTCGGTAGTGGGGTACATTATCTCTGAATTTACGAATGCACTGTCCACGGTGATTGTACACCCATAATTGCCAGCCATTTCTGATTTTAAAGGAGACGGATTGCCCTTGGTAATCATCACAATCCTGACCGTTATGATACTCTCCTTTGCGGAAGCAACGGTACTCCCCTCGGTATTGTGGCCTTGGGAATATCTTTACCCGCCAATCGTCGTAGCAGGCGATATCATCATGGTCATTGTTCTGGTGTCCAGATTTCTTCACCACAAATTTATAGAAACCTCCGCGGTAGTAACCGGTACTACTGGTAAATTTCTTCAATAGTCGATCGTGTGAATCATAGAAACAAACGAAATAGCCAGGGCGAAGTTTGAAGGATACATTTCTCCCGCGATAATCATCGCAATCATTACCCGCATAGTATTCACCCTGTCTCTTATACACATCTCCGAGCCC
>CAJXUM010001088.1 GCA_913060855.1 uncultured Lewinella sp.
CAGCTACTCTGGTGGCGGCGGCGGCGGTTCTACTGGCGCAGGTGGCGGTGGCGGAAGCTACGTTAAAACTGGAAATATCGAAAGAAATATAATAGGCGGTGGCACAACAGGTGAAACTTTTGATGGTTTTGCTACTTACAATTGCCTTCGCAAAAGTGCTCCCGTGGCGGTTTGTATTCCTACTCCCGTAACCGTAGAACTAGACGAAACGGGCAATGCGCGCATTACCTGGAATCAAATTGATGGCGGCACACTCGAAGCTTCAACAGGAGAAGTGGCGATTAGCTATGGCCCTGCCAACTTTGATTGCGATGATATCGGCGAGAATGGTGTTACGCTTACCGTAACCACAGATTCCGGCTTGGCGAATTCTTGTACCGCTACTGTCATCGTAGAGGATAATACAACACCAGTAGCTAATTGTGAATCACTCAGTATATTTTTGGATGAAAATGGGGTAGCGAATCTGACCGCCGAGCAAATTGGCAGTAACTCAAGTGATGCCTGTGGTATTGCCGAAATGAGTATCGATATCAATAGCTTCGATTGCAGCAGCTTGGGTGAGCAAACGGTTGTCCTCTCGGTGACCGATAATAATGGAAACACCAATAGCTGTTTTTCTACTTTGAAAATCAAAGATGAGATCGCGGCTACTATCACTTGTCCTGCCGATGAAGTAGTTAGCTGTGGCCAATCTACAGATACAACTGCCTTGGGGGAAGCCAATGCAACGGATAACTGTAGTGCCCCGACTGTTGCTTTCACTGATGAAGGAGAAACGGACCCCTGTGGAGAAAGCAGTACCCTTTTACGAACTTGGACAGCGAGCGTAGATGGCGCAGTTGTGACTTCTTGTTTGCAACGCATTGAAATTCAAAAAGACAATACACCACCTAGTATCAGCTGTCCTGGTACAACGACAGAAGCTTGTAATACCAATGAATTACCTTCTATCTCCCCTACTGTAACTGATAATTGTGATAGCGAACCTTTAGTGGCTTACGATGATCAGGTCATGGGGAACGAAGAAGACTTGGCCTATACCATTGAGCGATTGTGGACAGCTACTGATGCCTGTGGTAATGTTTCTTCTTGTGTGCAAAAGATCAATAAATCAGCTTCTATTCTAGCAGAAGAAGCTTTGGGTATGGATATGGATGGAGATGGCGAGGCTGATCCCCTAGTAATTGGTCGCTTAAACAGAAATGCCTTAATCATAAGCCCAGATGCCGCAGCTTGTATCTTGGAATGGTTACCTAGTGAGGCGGGAAGTTCTCGGCCATTACCTAGAGGCAATACAACCGTAACTGCTTCCAATTGCACCCCAGGACGCATTCCTGTGGATGCTGATGGCCGCTTGACCAATCCATTATTAGGTCAGGCCATCCAATTAGGTTTGACTTTGCGTTTACAACCTGATATAGCGGATGTTCCCTTGAGTACTTTGTCCTGCATGGGAGAAGTTTCTTCGATTGTATACCAAGGTTTACCTCGTCCGAATCCTACGATTGGTGATTTATTCCGACAGAGTAATTTGATCCTCGGTAATATTTATGCTCCACATTGGCAGCATTTTGAGAATGCCTTAAGTTGCATCAATAGTGTATATGGACTATGTAAACCGACGGAAAGCGAGGTGGCTCCGCTACGTGTTCCTACGACTCAAGATCAGCTCATTCACGCTGCTCTTGACCTAGCACTCTTCCCGAATCCTGCAGAGCGAGAGGTTTATGTACAATTCAATACTTTATTGGAAAGACCGGCCGTATTGCAGATCTACAATTTGCAAGGACAAGTCGTGTACAAGCAAAGAATCTTAGCGGAAGGGAGTATCCAAGAGCGAATTGAATTACCTGCGTTGGCTAGTGGTTTATATAAATTAGCCGTGCAGTTAGAAGACGGGCAGCAGATTGTTAAATCTTTGGTAGTGGAGCAGTAGAAACCTGCTAAGCTTCCTAGCCAGACTTCAGAAGTTTTCTCCGACATGACTAGAGAAACTTCTGAAGTCTAAGCCTCTGACTTGGGAACTTCCCAGCCAGACATCAAAAGTTTTCTCAGGTATGACTGGGGAAACTTTTGATGTATTAGCCCCTGACTAAGATTTAAAAAGTATTTTTGCGAAAATACTACAATAGATGGAAGTCAGGATACACCAACTCATCATTCACGAACTCGACAAAGTAGCCGATGATACAGAGGCCAAATTATTTCTTAGTGATGAAGTAGCGCCCCGAGATGAGCGGGCTCAGTTGCTCGTACAAAAACTGCACGATACTTTCATCAGCAAAACGGATGTCCTCCAGGGCTTTCTGAGTTCTCCGGAAGATGCCCTCTTCCCTGGCTATTTTCAGCATTTACAAGAGCAAGGTATGAGTAAAGAAGCCTTTATCTCTTTTTCGAAAGATACGATGGCGGCTTTGCAGTTGTCTATCCAAGGAGTAGTTGGAGCCAAAGGCGGATACCTGGTCTATGCTGATTATGAAATTTTTGAATCCAGGGCATTAGGCATTTTTCTAGTGAGAGATACCGAAGGCGTTGTTTTTAATAAAACCGAGGACGGCACCACTTTCAATCTTAATACGACTACTTACCTTAATACCGACAAACTGGCCATGGCTTGCCGCATTCTCTTCAATAAAGCCAAACAGGGAACAGAACGCTGCGTGGAATTAATCAAACATGCCAAAAGTCAGAAAGAGATATCCGAATACTTTATCAATTGGATTGGACTGGAACGACATGAGAGTAGTAAGGAATTGACCCATACTTTTCTGGAAATGGTGAGTCAACTCCCTTTGCCTGTCAATGAAGAATCTGGTGCGCCGGTACAGGAAGGCGAATTTCGAGAAGCCGTGGTCAAGTTTGCTATGAATAGCCCGGATAAGACCATCGATTTGAAAAAATTTGATGAGCGATTCTATGAAGGCGAGGCCAAGACCGAAACTTTCCTACAAGAAAATGATTTAGCACTGGACCAAGAATTCCGTTTCGACGGCAACCTGGTACGCAAATTCAATAGCTATCGCGCCTATGCGGAGGGAATTACCGTCAACTTTTCCCGTAACCACGTGCAAAGCAAGCAGGTCGAGATTGAGGGTGATTCGGTGGTGATTCGCTCGGCGGCCTTGGTGGAGAAGTTGTTAGCCTGTCTCTTATACACATCTCCGAG
>CAJXUM010001089.1 GCA_913060855.1 uncultured Lewinella sp.
AGCGTCAGATGTGTATAAGAGACAGGTATAATATATACTTTCCTTTTTTCCTTTTTGTTGCAAATACTAATCCAATAATCGCTGAATTTGTAGTATAATTAGCGGTAATTTTACATTTAGACGATTAATTTGCTAAAAGTCATGTTTCGCACGATAGAATTTTCAGATCCTCGGTTTCTTCAGGCCGGTCTTTCTCATATCACAGTCAAAAGCCAGCACCTAAAGGGTAGGGGAGATATCACTACTTTTGTTCCTCCCAATGTGAAATCAGTAGGAAATAACGTTCCAATAGTCATTTTATTACATGGCGTATATGGGAGTCACTGGGCGTGGGCCTACAAAGCCGGGGCACATATTAGCGCCGGACATCTAATGGCCAGTCGAGTAATTCATCCGATGGTCTTGGCTATGCCCTCAGATGGCTTGTTGGGAGACGGTAGTGGCTATGTGCAGCATGAGCAACGAGACTTTGAAGCCTGGATCTGTCAGGATGTGCCAAAGGCAGTGCAACAGTTGGTGCCTGAGGTCAGCGAAGATTCTCCTATTTTTATTGCGGGCCTCTCAATGGGTGGGTATGGCGCTTTGCGTTTAGGGGCTAAATATCCTCATCTTTTTAGTGGGATTTCAGGACACTCGTCTATCACTAATTGGGAAGAAATGAAGCAATTTGTGGAGGAAGACATCGAGTCCTTTCCCGTATTCGCTGAAGATGCAAATGTTTTTCAATTACTGCATAAAAACAAAGACCAACTTCCGCCCTTCAGGTTTGACTGTGGCAAAGATGATCCCTTGATTGAAGGTAACCGACAACTACATGCGCAATTAGAAAAAGAATCAATACCTCATCATTATGAGGAGTTTTCTGGGGCACATGAATGGCCCTACTGGGAAGAACACCTGATCGATAGTCTTCAATTCTTTGATCAAATTATCACTGGAGAAATTTAGCTTTTTTTCGGCATCATGGGAATGAAAGCCGAGGTGCGAGATACATAGTCTTGGTACGCCGGTTTGGTGTTCACTAAGGCTTTTTCCAACATCGCTACGCCTGAAATCTTCAACAACATGAAAGTCATATAGAGTGGTGCGAATATATAAATCCACCCCTGTGAATGTGCCAGACAAAAACAGAAGAATCCCCACCATAAGGTCGCATCGCCAAAATAATTGGGATGCCTGGTGTACTTCCATAATCCCTTATTCAGTACTTTCCCCTTGTTTTCTTTATCAGACTTGAAACGCATCATTTGCCAATCGCCTACCGCTTCGAAATAGAAACCGATTACCCAAAGCCCTATACCCAGATAATCCAGGGGCACCAAGTCATTTCCAGTCAATAAAGCTGGGACAAATAGCGAAGAAACCACCCACAAAATAACGCCCTGCAACACAAATACACGCAAATAGGAAATCAACCACCACTTCTCTCCGCCAGCTTCCCTCATTTGCACATAGCGATAGTCTTCTCCTTTTCCCAAATTTCGCGAAGCTAGATACACCGCTAGGCGCGTTCCCCATATAGAGACTAATCCTAGCAATACTTTATGCCGGATTCCCAGGTTCTCCAAGCCAATGTCAAAGGCATAAGTCCAAGCAATAATCACAAAACCCATGCCCCAGAAGATATCGATAATACTGGCGTCTTTCATCCAAAGGCTCACCAACCAAAGCAGTGTAAGGCAGCTCAAGACAACTGCAAATCCAGTGAGGAAGATGGATTGAAAAGGGCTAAAGATCAATGCAAATGGAAGGAGTACTAGACTCAGCAGAAAAACCAGTCGAAGGAATTTGCCTGATTTCATGTTTTTATGTTAAACTGGATTTATCATTAATTGTTCATTCCGTCGGGTGCGACCAAAGAAAACTGGACCTTATCCCCGGGCTTTAGTTGAGCCATTTTAGCCAAATCGTCTCGCAACACATTTGCCAAACGTGGATACCCGCCTGACGTTTGAGCATCGGCTAGCAAAACAATCGGCAGCCCCGCATTGGTTACCTGAATCGTACCTGGTACAATACCCGAGGAAATTACTTCTTTTTTAGGAATAAAATCTCGCAAACCCTCCGCCAAGCGATATCCCATTCGATTAGACTCCGCTGTTATGGTAAAATTGTTACTAAAAAAATGCCCGATAACATAGTTTGAAAAATCTTCAAATTCTGGCCCTGCCAAAACGCGAATTTTTTGGGTATTGGGGTAACTAGGTCGTTCTCGTTCCGAGTAGATTCGCTTAGCGACATAAGGCAGGGGTGAAACCCGCAGCCTACTATCACGCTTTATCTTGCTATCAGGCGTAAGTTCTTCCCCATTCTGGGCAGAATAACTATAACTCTCTAACCAAGGCTTCAGCTGCCATACACCACGGATAGCCAGGTAGACCCGACAGCCCTGCACCACTCGACCAAAACGCAGCACATCACCCGCCGCCATTTCTACCGTTTCATACATCGGACAAGGCTCCTCATTACGCCTGGGGGATAAATCGGCGCCACATAAGGCAATCTGACAACGGCCTGAGAAGGTGATGACAGGCCCCATTAAGGTGATTTCTAAGACTGGGGTACTTGCCGGGTTCTGCAGTATTTCATTGGCTAATTGCGCAGAAGACATATCCAGCACACCCGCCTGCGGCACCCCAAAGGCTTGGTATCCGAGCCGACCTTGATCCTGAACCGTTGTCAGTAGGCCTGGTTTTGAAAAATGCAGCGTTACTTCTTTAGTCATACTGAATCTCAGGCTTATAATTAAAATGGTTTACTTCTTCTTCAATTTGATCGAATTCAGCCTTGGAAATAGCCCGAAAAGAAACGCTATCTCCAGCTTGGAAAAGAAAAGGATCCTCCAATCTTGGATCAAACACTTTGACGGGCGTTTTCCCAATGATTTGCCAACCGCCCGGTGCTTCACTCGGATAAATCCCGGTTTGAAAACCTGCTAGGGCCACGGCTTGGGCTGGTACCTTAAGCCTAGGTGTGGTTTTTCGTTTGCACTGAAGCGCTTCGGGTAAGCGCCCCATGTAGACGAAACCGGGAAGAAAACCTAGCATATAAACCCGAAAGAGTGTGCTAGTGTGCAGGCTTATTATTTCTTCTGCTGACAATTGGGTAACCGTGACCACTGTCTCTTATACACATCTCCGAGCCCACGAGACCGAGGCTGATCTCGT
>CAJXUM010001090.1 GCA_913060855.1 uncultured Lewinella sp.
CTACACTATCCTCTTCGTCGGCAGCGTCAGATGTGTATAAGAGACAGAACATATAGCGTCAGAATTCATTGTAGGTCTTAAGAGAGGATAAATGAGGATATAATTTTCTGTTTGCTTAATTTTGCGCCTTGATAGCAGCAACACAGCAGTAAGATACTGCTAAATCTAATGGCCATCGATCGTAACTTGTTACAAAGAATGGCATTTATTGGTAGATTGTGTGTTGCTTACAAAGAATTAGTCCTTCTCCGGCAAAAATTGTCAGAGAACCGAATTAGTAATGAAGAGGTTTTAAAATGGAGGTTGAAATTAATTGCCATTTTAAAACAACTCGAATAAGAAGGAAATAACTTATAGCATGCTTAGAAAAATCATATTGGCAGTACTCGGGGTGATCATGATTGCTGGGGCAGTAATGGTGGCAAAGAATACCCTAGCGAATAAAAAGCAACGAAAGCCCAAGCCCGCACAGAAAATCGTCACGGGAGTGTATATTGATCACGTTGAAAATGGGAGCACTCCTATTACAATTACCACCTCAGGCAATCTTACGGCCAAAAATCGGCTAGAATTATACGCTGAGGTACAGGGTATTTTCATCCGGAGCAGTCGACCCTTTAAACCAGGAACTTGGTTTAAGAAAGGGGAAACATTACTTGAGCTGGATAAGAAAGAGGAAATCATTGGACTTAAGGCCCAAAAGAGTGGCTTTTATAATCAATTGGTGTTGTTGATTCCTGATTTAAAACTCGATTTCCCCGATGCTGTAGGTAAATGGGAGGAATACGTCCGACAGTATGACGTCAATCAGCCATTGGGTGAATTGCCAGAAACCGAGACGGAAAAGGAAAAGCTTTTTCTATCGGGTCGGAATATTTATACGGCTTACTACAATGTCCAGAACCTAGAAGTACAATTGACCAACTATAGCATTAGAGCTCCCTTTTCGGGCGTGTTGACAGAAGCGCTCGCTGATCCAGGAACCCTTGTTCGACCGGGTCAGAAGTTGGGTGAATTTATTAATACGGGCGTGTATGAATTAGAGGTGGCGATCAATACGGCCTACGGAGATCTCTTGGGCGTGGGCAAGACCGTTGTTCTGCATAATATCGAAAGAACGAAAAAATGGAAGGGCAAAGTGGTTCGTGTAAATAGTTTAGTAGATCCTACTTCGCAGACTATTCCTACTTTTATACAACTGAGTGGAGAAGGCCTGAAGGAAGGGATGTACCTAGAAGCAGATGTAACAGCAAAAGAAGAGGCAGATACTTATGAATTAAACCGTAAATTGTTGGTGGAGAACGATAAGCTGTTTATCGTGAGAGATAGTGTGTTGGATTTAGTACAGATAGAACCTATCTTTTTCAAAGATGATGCGGTAGTAGTGAAAGGCTTACCTAATGGTACGGCCTTGGTGACCAAAGCCATACCAGGGGCCTATGTAGGGATGCCAGTGAAGGTTTTTACCAAAGAGGCAGTGCTACAAGACTAATCGTGAGAACAGTACGAGTTTGATTTTCAATATCAATCAATCATTGAAGGATGAAAAGTATTATCGCTTATTTTATCAAATTCCCGGTGGCGGTCAACGTCGCTTTGCTAGCCATTTTCATTTTCGGTATAGGAGGGCTAAGTAGGATGAATTTCTCTTTCTATCCACTGATGCCGACGGATACCATTTCTATTACCATTACCTATCCAGGGGCTTCACCCAACGAAATGGAGGAGGGAATTGTCCTTAAGATCGAGGACAATCTAAAAGGAATAATTGGGATTGATCGGGTGACTTCCACCTCTTCTGAGAACTCGGCGGTAATCTTGGTAGAGACGCTAGAAGAATTTGATATCAATGATATGATACAGGAAATCAAGAATGCCGTGGATAGAGTCCCGTCTTTTCCTGTCGATATGGAACCACCGGTCATTGCCAAGCAAGAGCGACTCAATGAAGTGATTAGTTTGGCCTTAAATGGTGGCAAAGATGTGCCGCTCAAAACACTCAAGCAGATTGCTTATCAAGTAGAGGATGACATCCGAAATATGGAAGGAATTTCCCAAGTGCAAATCTCTGGTTTCCCGAAAGAAGAAATCGAAATTGCGGTTAGGGAGAATGATCTACGAGCCCTAAACCTGACTTTCAATGAAGTATCATTAGCCGTCGCACGAGCCAATATTCTAACGACAGGTGGAAATATTAAAACGAATGAGGAAGATTACCTTATCCGAGCCAATAACCGAGCCTATTATGGCGATGAATTGGATCATATTGTGGTACGAGCTTCCAATACGGGCCAGGTCGTGCGCCTGAAGGATGTGGCTACGGTAAACGATATATGGTCAGAAATCCCAGATCGAATGTATTACAATGGGAGCCCGGCTATCCAAGTCCGGGTGCAGACCACCAACCAAGAAGAGTATTTGGAGGCATCGGATAAAATGCGGGCTTATGTCGATCAGTTTAATGGACAGCGAGAGAATATACAACTCAATGTTACGTCAGATCGTTCGGTTTCCTTGCGTGAACGGACACGACTACTCACTGAAAATGGGGCTTTAGGTATTATCCTAGTCTTGATTCTGCTCTCTATATTCCTTAAGCCTAGTCTAGCCTTTTGGGTAGCCTTAGGCTTGCCGGTTTCCTTTTTGGGAATGTTTATTTTGACGCCCGGCTTAATCACGCTAAACGTAATGTCCTTATTTGGAATGATCGTTGTGATCGGAATTTTGGTGGATGATGGGATTGTGATCGGTGAGAATATCTATACGCATTACGAAAAGGGTAAGTCGGCGACGCGGGCGGCCATCGATGGAACATTAGAAGTAATGCCGGCGATCGTTTCGGCTATATTAACGACAGTGGTGGCTTTTTCTGCTTTCTTTTTCTTGGAAGGCCGTTTTGGTGACTTTTATTATGAAGTAGCTGTAGTGGTGATTATTACCTTACTCTTTTCCTTGATCGAGGCCTTAATCATTTTGCCAGCGCATATTTCGCATTCACGGGCGATGAAAGAGAATAAACAGAGTTTTATCTTAAACCGTTGGGCGGATACGTTTATGGTCTGGATGAGAGACAAGTTATATTCTCCCGTTTTGCGTTTCTTTTTGACCTACCGCGTTTTTGCATTTGCCATTCCACTTTCTCTGCTCATTTTGACTGCTGGAGCGA
>CAJXUM010001091.1 GCA_913060855.1 uncultured Lewinella sp.
CGGTATAAGTGAATATAGAAAATGTATAATCAAGCAGCAGCAGCAGTTCTAAAAATAGGAAAATTCACTCTTCAATATATCCACGTAAATAAGCCATTTTCGGCTCTATGCCGCAAAACACGAAAGCCCTCTACTCTTCTTCCCATTTAGAAGCATTTAGATAAAAAAAGTGCGGTTTGACAAAGTTATAATCGATTCTATTAGTATTTTAGGGAACCAACTTAAACAAAATCGATTATGTCAAAACAAACGGAACACAGTGTAGCCTCCTATTTGGAGAAACTGGGACAGTACCTAGATGTGGTTTTTCGCCCCATAGAAAAAATTGCCCATCGTTATATTTTACTCCCATTTCGATGGATTCTAACCCAAATTGATCCCTTAAGTAAAGCCATAGAAGGGACGCTCTTTAAGAAGATATTGCAAGTCAGCATTTATCCCATATTTCTATTTTTGACCTTTGTTATTGGCTTTCGCCTGGTCGAAGGCGGATTTACTAGTCGGACATTCCTTGGGACTATTGTCATGTTTTTGATCTTTGGACTCATCTTTGCACCATTGGAGAGATTGATACCCTTTAGTAGAAGGTGGCTGGATGATAAAGACATGCCAGTCGATGTAATGATGTTTTTTGGGGGCAAATTTTGGGGTGATTATATCAATCGCCCGCTGCGAATTGCCACGATTGCAGTCGTCGTGCAGCAAATTTCTCCCACTATCGGCATCGCCATTTGGCCCGCTCATCTCAACATGGTCATTCAAGTCTTTTTACTCCTATCCATCAATGACTTTTTCCGGTACTGGTATCATCGGTGGATGCATGAGAATGAATTCATGTGGCGCTGGCATGCGGTACATCACTCTTCAGAACGACTATATTGGTTCAACGGGACTCGTTCTCACCCTTTAGAAGGCTTGATTTCCAGTTTTCTTTGGGCTATTCCTTTGGCCTTTGTCAAGGCACCGGTCGAAGTGGTGTTTGTCACGAGTCTTCTAGGACGTACCATAGGGCGATTCCAGCATACCAATATGGATTTGATATTAGGGCCATTCGACTATATTTTCTCTTCCCCTAAAAATCATCGTTATCACCACTCGCGTAAACTGGAAGAAGGCAATTCCAACTATGGTGGAGATGTGATTTTTTGGGATATCCTTTTTGGCACTTTTTACTTGCCTAAAGGAGAACAACCTAGTGATGATATCGGGATTGCCAATATGCCCAATTATCCGCAGACCTTTGTTGGCCTGATGTTGGCCCCTTTTACCTATGGTCGTATCAAGAAGGAAGCTGAACGAATCAATAAAGAATCAGAAGAATAAAAAGATTTTTTGCAGCAGTTTCTCCCTTTTGTCTGCTATTTGCCAGCGGGGAAGGGTGAAACTGCGTACTTTTGTACTAAGCTTATTCTACATCGAATAAACTGGTTAATTGGCTGTGCTTTAAAGACTTCCTTAAGTGTTCTATAAATAGCAACAATTACCCGCCTTATTCGTAAACATTATGTATTAAAAGGCTGTTTTATTAATGTCCCCCCTACAGCTGCGTTATTCACGCGCTTGTTATTTCTAGCAACATATTTACTGACAAAAATTATCAGTTATCATGCTACTGCACATTTTACTCCACCCGGGTTTAAAAGTTTAAGGTTGAAGGTTTGTGTCCAGGAATTAAGCCCATAAACATTCAACTTTCATCTGATAAACCGTATTTGTCCAGTAGTACGATCAGTTATCCCAATGATTAGATTAAATTCAAGATTTATGTCCAGGTTAAGTGGAATACAACTCATTTTTCTAACCCTTTCCTTTCTCGGGTGCCAATCTTTAGCACAAGAAATGGAGGTGAAGCCAATTCCGGTTGATCTAAGTACGTTGTATGGTGCAGAATCCAACAACACAGGTAGCCCAATTGGTGGTGGTGCTGGATATGCCAACCTACTCAGCGGAGGCGATTACAATGTAACAGATGCAGCTTCTTTTTTAGCGGCTTTGAATAGTGCCAAAAGTGGAGAAGTTATTTGGATCGAGCCTAATAGCAGTATTGACCTAAGTGGTCAGAAGGACTTATATATTCCACAAGGTGTCACCATCGCGGGTAATCGTGGACAAGATGGCGCCCCCGGCCCGCTAATTTTCGCAGATCAATTGGACCAGGATGCCATTCTATTCTGGGTGCAAATGGGTGCTAGATTTACCGGCATTCGAATTCAAGGACCTGATCCAGACTTTGATAAAATCGAAGCTAGTTATGAGACTTCATCCACCGTATGTATGGTGATTGGCGATCAAGATGTAGAGATAGACAATTGTGAGATTTCAAACTTCAATCGTGGAGGAATCGAAATCTACCCTGATGGAAGTGACATCCATATTCATCATAACTTCTTGCATGATATTCATGCTTATCCTTTCATTGCGCTTAATAAATCAGCGCCTCCGATTCTCGTCGAAGCCAATATCATTCACTGGCTTTGGCATGCTACGGCAGGTAGTGGGTACCCTGGAACGGGATATGAAGCGAGGTTCAACCTTATTATTCGCAAGAAAGTGCCAGATTTCTGGCTACCCTATGATGAAAGTCATGCGATAGATATGCATCCCTATTTACCAGTTTTGCAAGAAAGAGACCAACGCATCGCCGGAGATGAAATGAGTGTGCATCACAATACATTCCGGAGTGAAGCGGGGAGCGACCCTTCGGTTCCCACTTCTTTTGATGCCAAGGTGAGAGGAACGCCAAGAATATTAGCTACCTTTTATAATAATGAGTTTCTAATCGCCAAGCCAGAGCAATCGGTGGTTCACTATGATGGTAATGTGTGGGTATACAATAATAAATACGGGCCAGGCGGCACCTTGATTGAAGTAGCCAATGAAACGACCCCTCAAATCTTATTCCAATCCCCTCCCCCGCCGAATATCGAAGTGCCTCGATTAAGTGGTAGTGAGATCCCCATTGATATCTCGGTGAATACCTTCGGTGAATTGCAGGTAGCAGAAGTGACTATCTTGTTAAACGATGAAGAGATTTACAAGGGAGCAAGTGCTCCATCACCAGGAGAGATTGTGCTGAAAACAGCCGATTTAGATAATAATTTGGCCCAGCATAAATTGCTGTCTCTTATACACATCTGACGCTGCCGACGAAGAGGATAGTGTAGAT
>CAJXUM010001092.1 GCA_913060855.1 uncultured Lewinella sp.
CTTTAGCCTTTCACTTTCACTTGACCACAAAAATTGTCAGAGAAGGTAAATTTTCTGACCAATTTGAGGAAAAAGGCGAACAAGCGAATTAGCTCACTTACTTATCCCACTATGATTTCATTTTTGCTTCGTCTAAGTTGAGAATCACATTGGTAACCAATGTAAGTGCTGCCAGGTCGGAGAGCGGCAATTGCTGACTCCGCGGGGCTGCACCGATAGATACCAAGGCTTCCGCTGCGTCCTTATCGGCTTCATAATTCTGTAGTTCTGTCTCAAACAGCTCCTGAAGGTCCTCCAATTCGACTATATTAGGTGTTCGGGAGGTTAATCGGAAAAAGATAGACTCAACCCAAGTCGTTTGGTCTTTTTCTGATTTCATAACCGACTCAGCCAATACCCTGGATGCTTCAATAAACTGCGGGTCGTTCAATAAAATTAAGGCTTGCAATGGGGTGCTGGTACTTTGCCGTTTCACCACACAAACCGCCCGCTCCGAAGCATCAAAAGTAAGCATCACGGGGGGCGGAATGGTGCGCTTCCAATAAGAGTATATACTGCGCCGATATAAGTCTTTCCCTGTACTTGCTCTGTATTTATTCTCACCAATTTGGTTGGCTAGTTCTTTCCATATCCCAGGTGGCTGATAAGGCTTTACCCACTTCCCCCCGACTTCATCATTGAGCAGCCCACTACTCGCCAAGGCCTGATCTCGCAGCATCTCGGCACTCAAGCGTTGATAAGGTCCACAGGACAAAAGTGCATTCTCTGGATCCAATCGCAACAACTCATCGCTACGCTTAGCAGCCTGCTGGTAGGTCGCTGACAGCGCCATGCGTTTAAGCATCTTTTTTACATCCCAATCTTCTTCCATAAAAGTAACCGCCAACCAATCCAATAATTCTGGATGAGAAGGCAAAGCCCCCTGGTTCCCAAAGTCCTCCGGTGTCTTCACCAGCCCTCGACCGAATAAGAGCTGCCACAAACGATTAACAGCAATACGAGCGGTAAGGGGATGATCTTCATGCGTCAGCCATTGCGCCAAACCCAAGCGATTGCGAGGATAATCGGCTGGGAAAGGTAAAATCGCGGCAGGAGTGCCAGGCTCAACCTTTTCCATGGGCGAGTCATAGGCGCCTCTATTCAGGACAAACGTAGATCTTGGCTCCTCCATTTCCTCCATGACCATAATCTGAGGTATCGATAAATAAATCCCTCTCAAACTATCTAATTCTTCTTTCAAGGATTGGAAGGTAGGATCATAACGATCTAAATAATATTGCTGCACCGCTTGGTACTTATCTCGATTGGCTTTGATCGCAGCGTAATTGAAGCGCTCAACTTGTCCAACGATGGCGCTAACTTCCGGGACTGCAAGTGTTCTATTGTAAATCCGAACTTCATCAATCCAGCCTTCATCAAAGCCTTCATAACTCCCACTCCTTGCCCTTCGGGGCGTCCAATTACCTACCAAGAAGTCATTCCCATTGAGAATACTCTGTCGATTTAAGCGGTCAGCCTCGATAACTATATCCTGTGCGACACCATTGAGGTAAAGTTTGACCCCACTGGCCCTTCCATTTCCATCATAAGTCAGGAAAATATGGGACCATTCGCCTATCGGTAGCTTACTTTTGGTGCGAACTTCAATTCTTTGCTCATTCTTATCGTGGATCAAAGCCCCCAATAGCTCTCCTTTCGGCGTCATAGAAAGATGATAACCACCTTGCCGCTGCTCGCCGTTTCTCTTGACCAATAAACCCGCTAGCTTTTCCGGTCGTTTTTGTGGTTTTACCCAGGCCCCAAAAGAAAAATGATCAGATTCTTCAAAATCCCCCACATCACCCAGGCTCAGGTAGTTTTTCCCATCAAATTGCATCGCTGTTCCCTCTTTGCCTGGTCCAATATTGGGCACTATCAGCTCACTTAATATTTTAACATTTACTCGCCCTTCTAAGCCTTGTTCGAGTTCATTGGGGCTGGCTAGATTTTCAAATTGATCTATTTTAAAATAAGCTACTAATCCATCATCCAATTGGGTAGTCAAATCCTCTTTGGGGTAACTTTTTTCAACCCATTCATCAAAGGCGGTGTTGGGTGCTACGGCCAACTTCTCTAATTCATTGGTCTTCAAACTTCGAAGAGAATCCAACCAAGCGACCTTTGCTTCCAGCTCTGCATCTTCCATTCGGATGTGAGGAACAGGCGCTTCATCGAAGTAGCTGATTTGCCCTCGCTCATTGATCCCATTGAAGAAAGCAAACAATTGGTAATAATCCTTTTGAGAAATAGGATCGTACTTATGGTCATGACAGCGAGCACACTCCATCGTTAGGCCCAGGAATGCCGTCGCTACTGTATTGGTACGGTCCGCTACATACTCTGTAATATATTCTTCTTGTACGACGCCCCCTTCCTGTGTGATCCCATGATTTCTATTAAATGCTGTTGCCAGTTTTTGTTCATAGGTAGCCTCAGGCAGTAGATCTCCTGCCAACTGCCACGTCAAAAAATCTTTGTAAGGTAAGTTTTGATTATAAGCCTTGATCACCCAATCTCGCCACGGCCAGATCGTCCTGGGGCGATCATCCTGATAGCCATGAGAATCGGCATAGCGTGCCGCTTCTAGCCAGATTGATGCCATTCTTTCGCCATAATGCGGGGAGGCTAGTAAACGATCTACTTGCTTTTCAAAAGCATCGGCTGACTCATCCGCCAAGAAATTCGCTAATTCTTCGGTGGTGGGTGGTAGGCCTGTCAAGTCAAAACTTAGCCGCCTCAACAGTTTTTCCTTTTTCCCCTGCGCGGCTACTTTCAGTCCGGTTCCTTCTAAGCGATCGAGTATGAAGTGGTCAATTTCATTATTCACCCATTTCTTATTTCCAGCTTTGGGCAAAGCTACTTTTACAGGTGGGGTGAAAGCCCAATGATTTTTATAGACACCTCCTTGTTTGATCCATTTAGTGATCAGTTTCTTTTCGTATTTGCTCAGGGTGAGATTACTCTCTGGCGGGGGCATGATCAATTCGGGATCATCGGTATGAATTCGGTGCCATACTTCACTCTGTTTCGTTTTGCCGGGCGTGATGACTTGCCGGCCATTGTCCAATAATCGGTAAGCAGAAGCTTCGTCCTGTCTCTTATACACATCTGACGCTGCCGAC
>CAJXUM010001093.1 GCA_913060855.1 uncultured Lewinella sp.
TCTCTCCTCTGTCATCTGGCTTCTGGCCTCTCCCTTTATTTAGCACTTCAGTTTTAGCTGAAATTCCGGCCAGTAAATGCTGAAATTTTCTATTAGAATTAAATAATATATCCATCTAGAAAACTACCTTTGCGCCCATGATGAACAGGATAAGTCTCTTATTAAAAGGAATGGCAATGGGAATTGCCGAAGTCATTCCAGGTGTTTCTGGTGGTACCATCGCCTTCATCAGTGGTATCTATGAAGAGTTGATCGACACCATTAAGGCAGTGCTTGGGCCAGCAATTTTCAAAGGCTTCAAAACCGGAGGTATAAAAGGTTTTTGGGATGCTGCTAATGGCAACTTTCTAGTGACCTTGCTCAGTGGTATGGTGCTGGGTATTGTTGGCGGGGTTTTCACCATCGTGCACCTTTTAGAAACTTATCCACAGTTACTCTGGTCCTTTTTCTTTGGCCTGATCGTGGCCTCTGCCATTTATATGGGACGACAAGTCCAGAATTGGGGGATCGGTGAGATCATCAGCGTAATATTCGGTACTATCCTAGCTTATTATATAACGATAGCAAGTCCAAGTCAAGGTTCAGAATCCTTGGTGTTTGTATTTATATCCGGAGCGATTGCCATTTCAGCCTTAATACTACCCGGTATTTCTGGTAGCTTTATTCTATTGCTATTGGGGATGTACACTTTCATTTTACCCACGGTCAAAGAGGCGCTGAAGACTTTCGATCCTTCCGCTCTAATGGTAGTGGGCGTATTTGGATTGGGGTGCTTATTTGGCTTAGCGACCTTTTCTCGGATATTGTCATGGACGTTCAAAAACTATCGAAATATTACCATTGCCCTCCTAACTGGTTTCTTGATTGGTTCGTTGAATAAGCTGTGGCCCTGGAGGAATGTCTTGGAATACCGGACTAATAGCAAAGGAGAAACAGTCCCTTTTTTGGAGAAAAGTGTTTTACCGGCACAATTTGACGGCGATCCTCAGATTTTTATGGTCATTGTAATGATGGTCGTGGGATTTGGGGTGATTCTGGCCTTGGAACGATTCACTAGCCAACAACCTCAACAGTAAAGAAAGCGGATCATGGATATTAATAAGGTGCAGAAATTATATGGCTTAATTGGCTATCCCTTGTCGCATTCGTTTTCAAAGCGCTACTTCGCTGAAAAGTTTGAGCAAGAGAATATAGCGGATAGTTTTTATGAACTATTTCCGATTCCCAAAATAGAGGATTTACCTGCTTTGGTGGCCTCTCATCCGAATTTGATCGGCCTGAATGTGACCATACCCTATAAAGAACAGATTCTCCCATTTTTGGATGAAATAGAAGAAGGCGCTGCTGCTGCTGGAGCGGTGAATACCGTACTCATCAAGGAGGGAAAAAAAGTAGGCTATAATTCAGATGTATACGGATTTACGACCTCCGTGGAAAATACGATTGAACGTCACCAATTGAAGATAGAAAAAGCATTGATTTTGGGAACGGGTGGCGCAGCTAAGGCCGTCAAGTTTGCCTTAGAGCGGAGTGGGAGAGAAGTGAAGTACGTATCTCGGACAAAGGCAGAGGATCGCTATTCTTACGAAGATTTGACGCAAGATATATTTGAAGAATATAAATTAATTGTAAATACGACACCCCTGGGGATGGCGCCTAAGGTTGACACTTTCCCCAATATTCCGTATCATTACATTAGTGACAGCCACCTTTGTTTTGATTTGGTTTACAATCCAGAAGCCACTCTTTTTTTACAGAAGGCTCAACAAGAAGGAGCCCGTATATTGAATGGCTTAGAGATGTTGTATTTACAAGCTGAAAAGTCCTGGGAGATTTGGACGACAAACTAAACCTGGTGTATGGAAAACCTTGGTAAGCCTGTGCCGAAAATTTCGGAAGGCATAGAAAAAATGGCAAAATATATTGCTGGCGACCCAATGCCTATGGTGAATATTGACTTTGATAATACCGATATTGCTTTTGCCTATAAATCGGATAAAGCACTGAAGAAATCAGCCTGGCTGTTTGGATTGATGAACAAGCATTGGCTGGTTGGATTGGGATCTAAATTGGGAATTGCTGCCATCAAGTTACACCTACCTTTTGTAGAGACTTTGGTCAAGCGAACGATATTTGATCAGTTCTGCGGAGGAACGACGCTATTGGAAACACAGAAGACGGTGGATCAATTGGCGAAATATAATGTGTTAACGATTCTGGACTACGGAGCGGAAGGGAAAGAAAAGGAAGAGGATTTTAACATCACGATGAATGAAACGATTCGTGCCATAGAATTTGCTTCTCAGTCTAACACCATGCCCGTAGTAAGTACGAAGATAAGTGGGATGGCACGTGTGGATTTGTTGGCTGCGGTGCAGAAACAAGTACCTTTTACCTCTCAGACTCGTCCAGAATATCGCAACGTACTGAAAAGAATGGATGCCATTTGCCACGTGGCTAGTAAAAATGGGGTGAAGGTATTTTTCGATGCGGAAGAAAGCTGGATTCAAGATACGATTGATCATTTGGTGACTGTGATGATGCGCCGATATAACCGAGGAAAAGTAGTTGTTTATAACACTTTCCAGTTGTACCGTGCGGATCGATTACAATTTTTAGTCCATTCTTATAATTTGGCCAAGAAGGGAGGCTATATGCTTGGTGCCAAATTAGTGCGGGGAGCCTATATGGAAAAGGAAAGAGAAAGAGCTAAAAGTTATGGCTATCCGTCGCCCATTCATCCAAACAAGGCAGCAACGGACGATGCCTTTAATGCAGCGGTGCGATTTTGTGTAGATAATTATAAAGATATTGCTTCTTGTAATGCCTCTCACAACAGAGAAAGTGCATTGCTACAAGCAGAATTAATTGCGCATAAAAAACTACCGCTAAATCATCCTCATCTCAACTTTTGCCAGCTGTATGGAATGAGTGATAATCTCTCTTTCAACTTGGCGGAAGCAGGCTATAGTGTGGCCAAATATGTCCCTTATGGCTTAGTAAGGGATGTGGTACCTTATTTGATAAGAAGAGCGCAGGAAAACTCCTCTGTCACTGGAGATATGAGCCGAGAATACCATTTGGTTTACCAGGAATTGAGAAGGCGTGGAGTCTGTCTCTTATACACATCTCCGAGCCCACGAGACCGAGGCTGATCTCG
>CAJXUM010001094.1 GCA_913060855.1 uncultured Lewinella sp.
TCGTCGGCAGCGTCAGATGTGTATAAGAGACAGACCTAACCTATATACTCGGAACTTTATTCCGGATACACAGCTATAGTTCATCTAAGCTCAGCTCAGGGAGGTGCTTCTTTGCCTCCCAATCTCCCCTCTTCAATATCCAAACAATCAAGTGGACTATAAAATTCCCTCCGAGCCTTTCTAGTGATAGGAGTATAGCTCTCTCTTGTTTCACTATTGCAGTGTCGCTATACCTGAATATACCGCAAACCCACTCCCCGCTCTAATAAGAGCTTGTCGTGTATTCCTATAAGATTCCAGCCTTGTGTTTGGTAGAACGAGAGGAAAAGTTGAAAATACGTGGCAGGTACAAGAACCTTTATGTCAGTGACTGGTAATGGTTTAGCCAGCGTGGAAAACGAAGCCTTTAAAATGTGATCTTAGCGCTTTTAACAGCAGCTTTTATCTCCATTTTGCATGGGCGGACATTGTACGGTGCCGTAACTACAAAAGACACAGCAATCGCCTGCTTGGGGTTTAAGTACGGTCTTGCAATTATCGCATTCGTAAAAAAATTGACAGGCGTCGGTCGGCATCGTTTCTTCCTTTTGATGCTGGCAATTTGGACAGGTGATCGTTGATTGAAGAATTAGATTAGACGTTTCCATAAGGGTTACTGTTGAGATGAATTCGTTTTGATATGATGTTGCGTGGCCTCGTACCCCGTTGCATTAATAGCAGCGGTAATAGCCTCGATAGCAGTCTCACTTTCATCAAATGGTATGATGGCATTTAAGAGATGCTATGTTAGTATCTCTAAGGCTCAAACCTTTCAAAGTCACTGCCATTGTATTTATAAACGCCGGCATTATGGGTCCCCAGCCAAAGAATGCCTTGCTGGTCCTTGTAAATGGAAAAAAGTAAAACGTCTTTTTCCCCGTCTTTGATGGGGTAATGAATGAGCTCTTTCCCGTTATTTCGCCAAACGCCTTCATCGTAAGTCACCATCCATAAGTCGCCCTCATTATCCTCGGCGATGGACATGAAATAAGGATAATCCATTTCACCATTTTCTTGGGTAAAACCAACGCCATCCTCCTTCTGGTAGTTGATATAAGTGCTTCCATTCCGCTCAGCACTTCCCGGCAAGATGGTATAGCGATAACGGGTATGGGTGAACCAGAAGTAACCCGCTTTATCTTCTAGCGTGGAGCGAATACCTAAAGCACCGCCACCGGGTATCGTTGTCATTTGTTCTTCATAGAGCCAACTTATGGTTTCCCCATCGTATCTACATACGCCCAGTGAAGATGTCCCCATCCAAATCCTGCCTTTACGATCCCGATATAGGCTGTAAATCCCGTATGGATTAAAAGAAGCATTGGGGTAGATTGCATAGAACGTATCGGCTTGTTCCGTTTTGGGTAATGTCAAATGAAACAAGAACTCCCCATCATAGCGATAAGGTCCATTTTTGTTCCATCCCATTCTGAACCATAGATCATCAGGTTCTAGCTTCCATTCATTCTTCATCGCCGGGCCATCTATTACTTTTAAGGTGGTGAATTGTTGCCCATCAAATTGGCTGACCCCTTCCTGCGTATCGAAGTATAGATTTCCCGATTTATCTTCCTGTATCCCTAAAATGGCATTACTACACAATCCATCTTTCTTACTAAAAAGAACCAGGCTTTTCCCGTCATATTTAAAGGCTCCTCGCTTGCCTCCCGCGAACCAATAGTTATTTCGACTATCTTGAAAAATAGTAGTCAAGCTAGTGTCCATTTCAGCGACCACTTCGCCTAATTGGGACTTGGCAGCAGGAATATTTGATTCAATCACGCTATCCTTCGACAATTGGGTCCGATTTTGACCACTACAGGAAATAAACAGGAATGCCAAGAGTATGCCAGCATAGTGTTTTGTCCTGTGCAGCCACTGGAAATCACCTATATGTTTTAGGGGAAGCGGATAGAAATTATTTTCTTCGAGTTGATTCATCTAATGGAGATTAAGGGTTGCCAGTAAGAAGTACTATGTCTTATACATCTTACACTTGGCAGCAAATTACCCTTTTCGCTCAGGGGGGGCTCATTAAACCTGTAAAAGGATGTAAAGGAATTGTAAAAGCAGTAGGGGGAGAAAGTAGTTGCTAGAAGAATATCGCTGAATTTGATTTTAACGCGGAGGCACTGAGACGCAGAGAAGAAATAATCCTCTGCATCTCAGGATTCAGCGTGAATTTCGGCTCAACCCTACTCATCCGCCGTCCTAATGTCAATCAAATACGGCTGCAAAGGTATCCCATCTTTCGTTCTAAAGCCCTGATCCACCAATATTTGATAGCGTTTGCCGGGGTCCATGGCGATCTCGAAGGTGGCCTTTGTCCCATCAGGAGCAAAGTCGATTAAATCTCGGATCATTAAGACAGCCTCTTCTCCTAATGGACCGTAATCAAAATTGCGAAATCGATTATCCAAGGGCTCGGAAAATTCGAGGGTGAATGCGGTGATAGTCGGATCAACGGTTTGGCTTCCATTCTCGAAAGGTTCCAATCGGCTCACTGCTGGTCTGCTGGCTTCGAAGGCTGCCTTTAGGTCTGCCAGCGGGCGGGGGAAGTAGCCGGTTTGTTCCACAAACGCTTCAATCTCTTTCTGCTGGTTAAAATCTAATTCAATTAGTGTTTTGATGGCGACTTTCTTATCTGTTGCTGCCTCATAATACGTTTCAGCGATCGCATAGCCCACATAGTAGCCCAAGTCTCTTACCCCAAAAGCGTTATTCGTATTATTCCAGATCCAGTTGTTGTAAAAGGGAGAAAACATTTCCTTACTAAAAGCTTCCTTGATGCGATCATCATTTGCTTTCCCATAGGCAATAGCTGGTGTGGGCGAATCCTGGCCCGTGGCTACCACCGGTATAAATTCGGCTATTCCTTCAAAAAGACTTTGCGAAAGGAGATCATATCCGCCATGTGTTTTTTGCTGCGTATGCACATACTCGTGGATATTCAGAAAAACGACATGCTCAATCGGGTTTCCATCAAAGAAAGCACGCAAATGACTGAAATTATCAGGCAAGTCCGTAGTCACGGCACTTTCATCTGCCATCGCCAACTCGCTGCCGATCAGTACCAGGTCATCCATGGCCCTGTCTCTTATACACATCTCCGAGCCCACG
>CAJXUM010001095.1 GCA_913060855.1 uncultured Lewinella sp.
GAGATCAGCCTCGGTCTCGTGGGCTCGGAGATGTGTATAAGAGACAGACCGAATAGACATCACATTTGGGCACGTTCTGTAAAGTAAAGAACAGAATAATTCGTAAAAATGAACAAGCAAGTCATTACCACGTATTTACAATTGCCATTTCAGTTCATCGAAGAAAAACTAGTCGAAGAATTACAACTCCTCTTGGCATCCGATTGGATTCCACACTTTAATAAAAGTGGTTATGCTGGAACTTGGAATTCAATCGCCTTGTATGCGCCAGATGGTGATCAAAAAAACATCTTTGCCTTTAATGGAAGTGAAACCAATATAAAAGCCACTCCCATTCTCAACAATTGTGAATACTTAAAGGAAGTCATTTCGACTTTTAAGTGTCCCTTACTTTCTGTGAGATTGTTAAAATTGAGTCCAGGTGGGTTCATCAAGCCGCATCGAGATTTTGAATTAGGTTATGAAGATGGTTGTTTTCGAATACATATTCCCATCCTCACCCATTCCAAGGTCACCTTTACTTTGGACAATCACAAACTTGAGATGAAACCCGGAGAATGTTGGTATACGAATGTAAATTATGTCCATTCTGTATCCAATGAGGGCCTAACCGATAGGATACATCTGGTGATCGATGGTCAAAGAAATGATTGGTCAGATGATTTGTTTTTTTCAATGGTGCCCAGAGAAAGTTTATTGCAAAAGGAGCAACAAGCATATGATCCTGAAACGCTTAAAAGAATGATACTTGAGTTAGAAAACCACTCATCCGTAGGAGCACAAGATTTAATCCAGGAATTAAAACGTCAATTGGGCGAATAGTGGCAGAAAATAGGCTTGAAGTACTCGCTTCAAATACATTGTTACTAAGGTTTTAAAACATTTACATCTCCTTGACATCAATTTACAATTGATACTCCCCAACGGAAGCATAGCCTTATATCTTTGAAGAAAAAGTTCATTCCATGAATAAAATTTACTTCTTCACACCTATAGGTCTATTGCTTTTCATTATGGCCTTAATGTCTTCCTGTAATGGGCAAAAGCAACCCCAATTACCCGAAAACGAGCTGCCTGAGTCCAAAATCATCCCTTCTGAATCTTCAACAGTTAAAGAGAACAATGACCTAAGAAAAAGCTATGGAGTGAGCGATGTGGTTAGCACTAGCTTGCTGGATAAAGAAGGAATCCTCTGGTTGGGTACTAACCATGAAGGTATTTATCGCTACGATGGGACCTCTTTTACCCACTTTTCGACGCGTGACGGTCTCTGTGATAATACTATTACTGCCATCCTAGAAGATCGCGATGGAATTTTATGGTTTGGGACAGCTGATGGACTTTGTCGCTATGATAAAAAAGCCTTTACCCACGTTCCCATTCCTTGGGTTGACACCTCGAGTACTTGGCTTGACAAGGTATACCCAACAGTGAATCCTAATGCGGTGCGGTGTTTGTTGCAGGATAAAAATGGGTTTCTTTGGATAGGTACCAATGGTGCTGGAGCCTATCGATATGACGGCAAAACCTTTACCAGCTTTTTATCAAATGAAGGCCGGAAACAAGAGGATAGCCTTTATCATAATATCATAAGCAGTGTGGTAGAAGACCTCGCTGGAAACATTTGGTTCACTTCCATGACGCATGGTGGTATCAGTCGTTATGATGGCAAGTCCTTCACCCATTTCACGCTTAAAAATGGGCTTAGTGATGACATGATCACTTCTAGTTTGCTAGATAGCAAAGGAAATATCTGGTTTGGTTCTCTTGGAAATCGGGCAGGAGGTTTGCATCTATATGATGGAAATGCTTTTACCAACTTCACTGAAACGGACGGTCTCTCCAATAAGAATATTAGAAGTATTCATGAAGACCAAACGGGGAAACTCTGGATAGGAAGTGATCGAGGTATCCTGTCTATTTACGATGCCAACCAATCCCCTAGGCAGGGAAAAAAATTTATACCTTTCACCTCAAAAGAAGGTCAAAGTTTTAGTCGAATTAGTTTCATTACTGAAGATGCCAGTGGCAACATTTGGTTCGGAGGCAATTACGGTAATTTGTTTCGTTATGATGGAAAGACCGTAACTGATTTCACACAGAAGGGAAGTTGATTCTCTCATTTCTACGACACGTACTATGTTACATACTTACTACCTAGCAGCGGTTTCTTTCATCCTGTAGCCCAACCTAGTCAACTATCTCCCAATCTCAGGCGTTCAATTTACAGAGAGAATGGCTTTCTTAACTTAGATCAATCCTTTTCCTTTCCAAGAAGGTGATATTTGTATCAACTTCTAACAGTCCAGCTAAAATTAGATTGAAAAAGCATTTCGGCTAGCCGTACTAGCCCTGGCTTTGTATGCCTATTGGGTACTCAGGTATCATCAAATAGGATAGGTCTACTCCTAGCTAAAAACAAAAAGCGGACTGTTATTAACGATATTTTATTCACCCTAAATCACTCGGATCATGCCAAATCCATCAAGAATCCTCCTGCTGCTGTTCCTATTCACCTGTACAACTTCTGCGTGGGGACAGCACTTACAAGCAGGCGATCAAGCACCCGATTTTAAGGTAAAAGATGCTACGGGAAAAGGCATTCAACTGTCTCATTGCCAAGAAGGGAAAGTACTCTTGTCCTTTTTCAGTCACGTCGGAAGTCCCACCTGCCACCTTAGGTTACAGCAACTGATAGAAGATTATGAAGAATTGCAGGCCAATGGCATTGCTGTGATCGCTATTTTCGAATCTGACGAGGAGATGGTCCAGGCTTTTTTGACTGAGAATCCTGTCCCTTTCCCAATAATAGCAGACACTGATTTACAACTGTATACCCCTTATAAAATCGACAAATCATTGGGCAAAGCGCTCTCTTCTGCCACCAAAAAACAATACCATCAAGATAGGAAAGCAGGCAAAGCCCTACTAAAGGGAAAATCCTACCAAAGAAAAGGGCTCGGCCACCGAATTTGTGCCGACTTCATGATCGAAAACGGAATGATTCTGGAAGCACACTATGGGCAATACATTGGAGACCATTTGCCGATGTATCGCATTCATCAATATTAAGGAATGGCCCATTTCATTCTACTTCCTTATCTTAGAGACCCTATGTTTGAAAAAAGAAAAGCTTAAGAGTTAACCAATCCACTAA
>CAJXUM010001096.1 GCA_913060855.1 uncultured Lewinella sp.
CACTATCCTCTTCGTCGGCAGCGTCAGATGTGTATAAGAGACAGGGATATACTGAGGAGGAGAATATTTGGGAGGGTGAGGTCCCGGCAATCAGGAGTCATATCAGGAATCCAAACCCAATTCAAGTACCGTTTTTACTGCTCAGAATAGTTGGGATATTTCCCAAACCACTTGGCGTTGTGTATAGGTCATACTACTGGACAAACGGAGAGGCCAGAAGGCAGAAGCACCATCTTAGCAGTCTCTTTTCTCGTTTCTGTCTTCTAAATGTCCCGTAGTATGACGCCTTGCTATAAATTCATTATTATCAATAAAACATCGAATCCGCCCATCTGCCATGATCTCTGCAACACAACCACTTCCGTAAGCTTCGCTATCACAATAGAGACCTTCAAAGTCAAAGGACACTAATACATCGGGCTCATCTGGCCGGTGCACTAAGTCATAGATCTTGCCTTCTAGCACCCAAAAGATAAACCTGCCGCCTTGGTCATCAAACTCGATATAGGGAGGCGCTATTGCATTGATTTCATCCAGTGGGAAGTCCACCGATTCCGTAATTTGCCATCGTCCGAGTAATGCTTCAATTATCATTGATCTAGGATAGATAAGTTACTCGCAAACTGCTCGGTTTCCATCCTCCTGTTCAGTCGAAAACCAACAATCATCAAAAATGGAGCAGTAGCAGAATTCGATTTTGAAGTTAAGTGAAGTGATAAGCGCCGCTGCCCCCTCAAAAGCTTGAAAACGCAAGCTCAATACCTGAATGGTTTCTTTAGGTGAAATAAAATAGTTAGTTGGGTCAGAAAAAGAGACCTGTAGATTGGCTTCGGCTGGAAAAAGTGCTTGCAAACCTTGTTGGACTTCTAGGTAACCGCTGACGGGTTGATCATTGAAGTAAAAAGTGGTGTTTTTTATTTTGGCTGGGCCTACTCCCTTGTTTTCGATACTGTTGGTAAAGCCCAAATCACCAACTAGTGAATAATTTAGTTGCTGGGTCAAATAAGGATACACCGCTGCTTTCTGTTGGACCTGCATGATTCCCTGCTGCTCTCGCATAATTTGGGCTTCTATTATGGACACAAAAAGAGCGCCTAAGCTCACCGCCAGTGCCAAAAAGGCCGTAATATCAGAACGTTGTAATTTCAAAATGACTTCTACTTTTAGCTGGTTAGCGGGTTACGCATCTTGATCATACGCCCCGAATACCTGGGTAAAAATAGAAAAATATAGCACAAGTCATACCACTAATCAATAGAAGGTAGCCATGTAGTAAGCTAGAAACAAGTGCAAGGCCCTAGCTACAAGCTAGGGGCCTCACACCTTACTCTACAAACCACTATTCTTGACAGAAATACCTGTATTTTTCTTTTCCCTCCTCGAAGCCTAAATCCACGCTCTTACTCAAATCGTAACAGGCTGATACCGGGTCCTGAATCAATAGATGAGCTAAGCCGCGATTGTAATAAGCTGCCGCAAAATCATCCTGCAGTTGGATCGCACGGGTATAATCTTGGACGGCATGGTGGTAGAAGCCGAACACCAGATTGAGATTGGCTCGATTCTTATACAACTCAGCATTATCAGGATAAGCTTCAACGGCGCTGTTGAAGTATACTAGTGCGCCCCCGAAATCACCTAGCATTCTTTTGGTAATTCCTCGATTGAGGAATGTCTCCATATAGGTTTCGCCTTTGAGATCAATAATTCGATCATAGTCAGTTAGCGCAGCAGTATAAGCGCCTTTTGTTTTCATCAATAAAGCCCGATCAAAATAGGCTTTCGTCAAGTCTGCCTGCAATTCTATGGCTCGATCATAATAAGCTTTAGCCGTTTCTGTATTGCCTCTTAGTTGCTCTACCCTGGCATAATTATACCAAGCAATCGCAAAATCTGGTGCAATAATGACGGCCCTGGCAAAAGACTCCAGGGCTTCTTTATAACGTTGCTGGCGGGTATAAATCACTCCTCTTAAATCATAGGCAAAAGCAGAATTAGGAGATATATTCAATAAGCCAGCTATCATATCCAAAGCCTCATCAAAGCGATAATTTTCAATCTCAGTGATCACTTCTTCCAATACATCTAGTTCTAATTCCTCCAACTCTCCCTCAGACAATTGCTTATCCAACATGTTGTAGTAATAGTCCATCCTACGTTCCGGAGAAAAAGATTGAATCAATGACTTTGGCTCATCATCGATCAGATTGAGCAAAGCCTGGGAACCATTATAACCGTACAAATCTGCTAAATAAGGATTGAGTCTATTCACTAATCGAATATCCTGCGCTGCTTCCCGACTCATCCCAAAAGTCTGGCGAAACATCGCTCTTCGCATCAGTACTTCTGCAGAGTTGGGATTTTGGGCGACGGCATTTTCTAAGGCAAAAAAAGCGCCTTCGAAATCAAATTGTCTTAGCTTCATATCGGCCTGTCTGACAAATAAGTGATTATTCACCCCATAAGTCTGCTCTGTATAAGTTCTTCCTAACCAGGCCGTTCCGGAAGTCACGTGCTGTGATTGTGCAGAGAGGAAAACGGGAAACAAGAAGACGTTTATTAGTACAACCCAAACAAACTTTTTCATAGCTCCATTTTTAGGGTGTGAATAAATGTTTTGTAATTAAGTGCAAAGCTACTAAGCATAATAGCTTTACTATTAATACAAAAATCTAAGCCTTTTGTTTAGAAAAAGCTAAACTATTCTAACCTAAAATTATGCGAGGAAAGGATTTAGGAGAAGGGCATCATTTATCTTTTTCAGCTATGGCTGCATCAATCCGGGCTTGAAGCCTGGTGGCCTCCAAATTCCGGTCATCTAGTGCGACGGCTTGGTCTATATGGGACTTCGCTTTTGCTAGGCTATCCATTCCCATATAAAGGTGGGCAAATACGACGTCCGGCTTGGGTACATTTAATAGTTGATAATATATTGCTAAGTCTCTGGCAATGGCTAGGGCTTCATCAAATCGACCCAATTCAGCTAGGAGTGTAGCTTGATACCCGGCTAGAAAGGGGTTGTCTCTTTCGCTTTCCACTCGGAAAATGACTAAAGAATCCAAGGCCAGCTCTGCGCCATGATTGGCATGTAGGAATTCGATATATTCTGATTCAATGTAGGTAATATTGGGACTGTCTCTTATACACATCTCCGA
>CAJXUM010001097.1 GCA_913060855.1 uncultured Lewinella sp.
GCTCGGAGATGTGTATAAGAGACAGGGGCAAGGAAAGGCTTCTTTCAAGTTTCTTCACTGACATGATTTTGTTGAGTGGTAAAATAGAAAAGATTGGGATAAATACCAACTTCGATATATTTTGAACAGACTTCTCGATACGGTCTTTGGCCACATTGTAGCGAGAAGTAATAGCGATTTAACAAACGATAGTGACCTAGGTTGTAGCAATATTGCTAAGACATATTCAAGTTAATGGTTCAAGCATTGCTATGTCGATAATCGACTTTTTCGGTTTATATTTTAATTTCTTACTAAGTTGTAGAAGAAATTAGCGTTCAGTTGATATATTTGTTCTACAATTTAGTAACATACTTGAGTCATGATGCCAAAAGATGAGCATAAACCTGCCATTAGTCCGCCCAAAAAAGCGGAACGCTTACTTCAGTTTTTCCTAAAAGAAGAACTAGCCGAAGAAGTATTAGGGGACTTGGAAGAGAAGTTTTATGTAACGCTTAGGGAGAAATCTGCAGCAAAAGCAAAGCGTAACTATTGGTTTCAGGTACTTAACTATGTACGACCTTTTGCGGTCAAAAATCTCTCCTCACCCGCTCCAATACCCGTCGACATGTACAAACACTATTTCAAAGTAGGTTTTCGTAATCTTAAACGAAACAAAGGATATTCTCTCATCAATATTAGCGGTTTGGCCGTCGGTATGGCGGTAGCCATGTTGATTGGCTTATGGATACAGGCAGAATTATCTTACAATAAATACCACGATAACTATGACCGGATCGCGCAAGTCATGCAACACCAGACTTATAATGGAAAGATTCAGACACAGGAAGTTATTCCTTTTCCTCTAGGACCTGAGTTGCAGACTAAATACGATAGTGACTTTGATTATGTAGTGATGGCCACTTTCCTGAATGAACATATTCTATCCTTCGACAACAAGACGCTCATTCAGAAAGGAAACTATATGGATGTAGATGGGCCCCGCTTGCTTTCCCTAAATATGATAGCAGGGAATAGAGATGGCCTCCAGGAATTTGGCTCTATTCTACTTTCGGCGGCTACCGCCAAAGCTTTTTTTGGTGAACTTGATCCCATCGGGAAAGCGATGAAAATAGACAATGAGGTCAATGCAATGGTAACAGGAATATATGAGGATCTTCCTTCTGATACGCAATTTGGCGAATTATCCTTTGTCGCTTCCTGGGAGCTATACGTTTCTGCTTATGACTGGGTAAACCGCGAGCGAGAAAACCCACATTGGGGCAATAATTCTTATCTATTATATGCCCAAATAGCTGAACACGCCAATATGGACCAGCTAAATAAGAAAATTAGAGATGTAAAATATGACCATTTAAACGAAGCCCAGCGGGCGACCAAAGCGCAGGTCTTTTTACACCCGATGGAAGATTGGCATTTACGGTCTAATTGGCAGAGTGGTGTGAAAAAGGGAGGCTTTATCCAATATATATGGCTATTTGGAATAATTGGCGTTTTTGTTCTCCTCTTGGCTTGTATCAACTTTATGAACCTTAGTACCGCTCAATCTGAGCGACGGGCCAAAGAAGTCGGCGTCCGGAAATCAGTCGGTTCTGCTAGGCTTCAGCTCGTCAATCAGTTTCTCAGTGAGTCCTTTTTAGTGGTCATCATCGGCTTTGTCCTGGCTGCCGCCTTGGTTATGTTGTGTTTGCCTTCTTTTAATCAACTCGCTGACAAGCAATTGGTTTTTCCTTATCAGGCTCCTTTCTTTTGGTTAACTAGCTTGGGTTTTATTGTTTTTACCGGACTACTTGCAGGAAGCTACCCGGCGCTTTATCTATCTTCCTTTCGGCCCGTTAAAGTGTTGAAGGGGACCTTTAAGGCCAGCTCTTCGGCCACATTATTCAGAAGAGTGTTGGTCGTAGTGCAGTTCACGGTTTCAATTACACTTATCATTTGTACCATTATGGTGGAAAAGCAAGTGCAACATTCAAAGAACCGTCCACTTGGCTATGACAGTGAAGGCTTGATCATGATCGGGATCAATACGCCTGATTATGAGGGCAAGTATGATCTGTTTCGAGAGGAGCTTAAAAAAGAGCGAGCGATCACCGAGATGGCGGTGTCCTCTAGTCCTTTGACGGCAGTTTGGAATGGAGAGGATGGCTTTCATTGGGAAGGCAAGGCGGCTGATTTTAATTCGGACTTTGCTGTCATCTGGATCGATCATGATTATGGAAAAACCATTGGTTGGGACATGGTAGCAGGTCGCGATTTTTCTACGGATTTCTCTACGGATTCTACCGCATTTATTGTCAATGAAGCTGCTATTGAATACATGGGTCTGGAAGATCCTATCGGTAAAACGATCCGATGGGGGAGTAGCGAGCACAAGATTATTGGGGTCGTGAAAGACATGCTGATGGAATCGCCTTTTGAAGTGGTCAAACAAGCTATTTACCTCGTAGATGCGGGCGTCAATACCAATTGGATTACCTTAAAATTGAACCCGAACGAAAGTGTCAGTACTTCTTTGGCTATTGTGGAAGAAGTTTTTACTACCCATGCGCCTGCAGTTCCGTTTGAATTCAAATTTGCAGATCAAGAGTATGCCCGAAAATTTATTGCTGAGGAACGAATCCGAAAACTATCTGGCATATTTGCGCTCTTAGCCATCTTTATTAGTTGTTTAGGGCTCTTTGGCTTGGCTGCCTTCATGGCTGCTCAGCGAACTAAGGAGATAGGCATTCGCAAAGTATTGGGTGCTAGTGTGCTGAATCTTTGGCAATTACTATCCAAAGATTTTATGCTATTGATTGTAATATCTTGCCTCATAGCTATCCCGATTGCCTACTTGGGAGTGCAGCATTGGTTGGCCAACTATGATTATCGCACTGAAATTTCCTGGTGGATTTTTGCTGGAGCTAGCCTGATGGCTTTGATGATTACGCTGTTGACCGTCAGTTTCCAGGCCATAAAAGCGAGCCTAATGGACCCCGTTAAAAGTTTACGATCTGAATAAAGCAGCTGCTTTTAGGCGGGACGATAGGTGGCATAAAAGGTGGTGCCGAGAATAATAGCTCCGCCCAAAGCCTCTTGCCAAGAAGGGATTTCCGACAGGAGAATAATAGCGCCCAGTATACCATATACCTGTCTCTTATACACATCTCCGAGC
>CAJXUM010001098.1 GCA_913060855.1 uncultured Lewinella sp.
CTATCCTCTTCGTCGGCAGCGTCAGATGTGTATAAGAGACAGTCCTTATCCTGTTCGGTCAAACGCATTGTGGGCATTACCAACAACCAATGAGAATTAATACATCCGGTCTGGTGTGCTTTCGCTCCGCTGACATAAACGCCTTCTTCTGTTCTATCGACGATATGCAAAAACATATCCGGATCCGCTTGTTGATGCGGGGCCAGGCTCCGATCTCCTTTCACATCTGTCATCGCACCGCCTACCACTACATTTTGACTATGCATAAGATGCAAAAATGATTTCAAGCGCTGGTGATACTCAGTATCGTAGGCTTCATCCATTTCATAGGTGACCGAGTAGAGTGAATTAAAGGCATCCATTCCTACACATCGTTGGAAACAGGTTCCCGTCAATTGCCCTAGCTTTCGTTGCATTTTATTTTGTAAGACAAGGTCATCTCTACTCAAACTAACATGCAAAAATCGGCTGATACTTTCTCCCGTGAAAGGCGAAGTCACAGCAGCCAGCTCTGGATGGGAAATCGCTAGTTCGTAGGTCTTCGCAACGGCATTGATCGAGGGGCGAATCATGGGATGATCAACCGGTTCTTCGACCAATTCTCCAAAGAGGTAGATATTCAGATTTCTGTCCCGGAGGCTTTCGACATAATCTGCCGCTGTTATTATTTTTTGTTGGGCTTGCCCATTCTTATTCTTTGTCACCTTATCTATTTTATAATGAGAGATTGTCTTGTCTTAATCCTCCTTCACCAGTTCTTCGAAACGTTTAATTTCCTGTGGAGATATTATCCATTCATCAAATTTAAAAACATAGGCCATGGTGGTAATGATGGGAACGGACCAAAGTCCATAAATGACCCAAGCTGTGGCACTAGGTAGGCCCAAAAAGTAAGTGGTCGTATCGCTCCCGGCATATTTCCAATACGCCATTATGGTCAGGTGATACGTTCCCAAATAGGCTATCAAGCCAGCAGCTAGCCAATACCGAATAGGTCCTATACCATTCTTTCGTTTAGCCCCAATGAAAATGGTCAATACAAATATGGTAATCACCAAGCCACCAAATAAATAACCCACCCATTTTCCCAATTCGCTAGCGACCACCTTTGATCCGCTAGTTCGCATCGTTTCGTAGGTAGGATGCACCTGGCCAGTTATCAATGCGGGTTCATCCCCTATCCATAGGGCCACTATCGATAAAAGCAAAACAATAAGTACCCCCAAAAGCCATTTGAAATAATCCATAATAGAATACCAATTTATGATCCTACCAAATATATGCTAAAAAACTGGATTAGGGACTTAGAAGTAAATAACCTCCCCGTTCCGCTTGCTCTTTTTCTAAATCCCTTGGATTATATTGTGTCCTTATTCAATCAAGTCTATTATGAAATCAAGCGATATACCCGCACAAGATCTTTGTATTACATCCGATGACGGTAGAATAAAAGGAATCAAAAAGAATGGTATTTATAGCTTCAAGGGAATCCCTTATGCGGCTCCGCCTATTGGAGAACGAAGATGGCAGCCCCCACAGCCGGTTAGCCCTTGGACAGAAGTGAAGGATTGTACCCATTACAAGACGATGGCTCCCCAACCCATTTACCCTAAAGGATCTTTCTTCAAGCAACCCAACTATCCACAAAGTGAAGATTGCCTACACTTGAATATTTGGTCGCCAGACACTAGCGCGAATCGTAAGATGGCGGTCATGGTATGGATACATGGCGGCTATTTCAACTATGGTGGTGGGGCCTTACCGCACTATGATGGGGAGCAATTGGCAAAGAAAGAGGTGGTCGTAGTCACGATCAATTATCGATTGGGCGTACTCGGCTTCTTGGGGCATCCGGCCTTGAGCGAAGCTTCTCCAGCAGGAGTATCTGGCAACTATGGCCTCTTAGATCAAATTGCGGCCTTACAATGGATACAAGCCAATATTGCCCTTTTCGGCGGAGACCCCGACAATATTACACTCTTTGGTGAATCCGCCGGAGCTTGGAGTATTTCATTGCTGGTAGTTAGCCCTTTGGCCAAGGGCTTATTTCATAGAGCCATTGCACAGAGCGGGGGCGCTACCGGGCCAGCCCCTTTTTTGAAGGAAGAAAAAAACAGTAAGAAATCGGGCGAAGCGGCGGGCCTTGCCTTTGCTAAGGCAGCAGGGGTTTCGAGTTTGACGGCACTTCGAGCCTTATCAGTAG
Organism: uncultured Lewinella sp.; assembly: GCA_913060855.1. Classification (GTDB taxonomy): domain Bacteria; phylum Bacteroidota; class Bacteroidia; order Chitinophagales; family Saprospiraceae; genus DT-111. The sequence goes on from CAJXUM010001098.1 coordinate 2,204, forward strand.
ATGAGCTATTAAAGGCAACCAAATTGGCTGGCTTTTATACAGAACCCTATGTAGATGGATGGTTTCTGCCGGATGAGCCTCGTTTTCTGATGGAGAATGGCGCATTACATCAGATACCGATTTTATTAGGTTCCAATCGAGATGAAGCCACGGCTTTCGCCGATCCTCGTTCACTCCCCACTACTGCCGAAGACTTTAGACAAAGTCTCTACGAGAAATATGGCGATCTGGCGCCAAAATTACTGGAAGGATACCCAGTAGAAGAGGATAGTGATGTCCTAATCGCTTACCTCAATCGCTTGGGAGATCAACTTTTTACCCTATCGATGCGTCATTGGGCCCGCCGGAGTGCCCAAGCCCAAATACCTACCTATTTGTATTATTTCACGAGAGTACCCAATATTCCTAAGAAGGCTTACTATGGTTCCTATCATGGTGCTGAAATACCTTACGCTTTCGGAAATCTGGATAAAATTCCGGTAGAAGGCATTTTTGACAGCTATGACTATGATTTATCCCGTCATATCATGGCTTATTGGACCGAATTTGCTAAAACTGGAAATCCCAATACACCTTCTTCCTCCAACTGGGAGGCCTATCAAAGGGAAACCGCTTTTTATATGGAATTAGGCGATGAGGTGGCCTTAAAACAACATTTATTAGCCCATCGGCTTGATATATTGGAAGAGGTTACGAGGCGCAGGCAAGGCTAGGCTCCAAGCGTATTGCAGGTGGAAAACACCTGCAATGGCGGGGCACATCGGCGGTAGTTGGAAAACACCTGCCATGGCGAAACAAAAAATGCCAGAGATCGGGGTTTTCACCGATCTCTGGCATAAGCACTTAGTACATCTTACTTAGCGCAATATTCTCAACTAAATTAGTTCAACTGAAAGCGCACCCTGATTCCTGTCTCTTATACACATCTGACGCTGCCGACGAAGAGGATA
>CAJXUM010001099.1 GCA_913060855.1 uncultured Lewinella sp.
GTGGGCTCGGAGATGTGTATAAGAGACAGGAGATCGGTGATGTGCATCATGGCATCAGAACTAGTTCCCGCTTCAACCTTCCCTGGCCAATACACAAAACAAGGCACTCTTACCCCTCCTTCATAATTGGTATTCTTGGTTCCGCGATAGGGAGCGTTCATCGTATCGCGTATCGCGCCATTGTCATTGGCAAAAACAATCACGGTATTTTCACTGAAACCATTCTGCTCCACGGCACCTACAATACGTCCCACTGCTTCATCAAAACACTTCAATGCAGCGTAGCGTTTGCCGTATTCATCGACATAACGAGGTATCCCCTCCAAGGGGCCATGAATCGCATTGAAAGGTACATAATAGAAGAAAGGGGATTGTTGGGCCGCTTCACTTTGTTCATCCAACATCCTTACTACTTCATTGGCAATCAAGTCAGTAGCATAGCCCTGTTCTTGTAAAGGTTTTTGGTTTCTATGCCAATCGTACACAGCATAGCGGGCGGGAGCATTGTGAGGTATGGTGTAATTATTGTAATCGATTCCCCAGGCATAGTGCCCATATTGGTGCATAAAACCTTGTCCCATAGGCAGGTGTTCCGGCAACCATTCACCACACCCCCATTTTCCCATAATTGCAGTGGAGTAACCCGCTTCTTGCAAAGCTTCAGCCACGGTACGCTCCTCGGTAGCCAAGGCATGAATGCGGCGCGTTTCTTCTCCTGCTTCATTTTTAGTTAGGTCCAATCCTAATTTGGCCAGATAGCTGGGTTTTCCAAAATCTTCGGAACGCCAATCGGCCCAGGTGCGAAAAGGATAACGGCCTGTGAGAAAAGCAGCCCGGCTTGGGGCGCACACTGCATGTACATAGAATTGTGTCAGGTTCAAACTTTTAGCCTGCAGCGCATCGATATTGGGAGTATACTTTTTCTTTGGATTATTGAAGCCCACTTCACTCCAGCCCACATCATCTGCGAGGATAAAAATGATATTAGGTTGTTCCTTTGTGTCTTCCTGGACTGTTTCACCGGTAGAAGCAGGCGTACAGCCGAAGTTGAATAATAGTAGCAATAGGCCGAAAAGGGCTAAGCGAGTATACATGGTAAGCATTTGTTGGTCTTTCGAAAATAGTCAAAATACGAATGATCTCCCCGAATTCTTTAGGAAGATCGCACAAAAATAAGATAGGGGTAAGATACTGAAAAAATATCCGCGGTAGGCAGCCTTCTGTCAAAGAAGGCTATCGATCAAAATGACAAGCGCTGGTGTAAACACCTACTATTTAAAGTAAGCTTGATAAACCTTTTTTCTGGGGTAGAAAGCAGCGTACAAGGCTGGGTATAACACAGGTGTGAGTAGAGCGTTTACCGCTCTGTAAGTGATATCATCGATAATATAGGAAGTATCTTCTGTGATTTTTTCTACAATATGCTGGTGTCGCCAGTAGGCCAAAGGAAAAGGTAACTCGACGCCCTCATCTATAAAAAAAGCGCGTTGTTCATCCGTTCCATGTTTCGTAATATCACTGATCCATTCCATTTTGAGTGGGCTATTGAATCGGATATGCACACGGTCTCCCGTTTTAGAACCTGTAAAGGCTACAATTTCCATATCCCCATGCTTGGGTTTCAAGGCCTCGAACAATTGGCGATCGAAACGGCGCATAATATCCTTGTAGTTCCCATTCACTTTCGTGCTCAATCTGATATTCATTCGTGATTTATCTTTGATGAGTAAGCCCATATCCGAACAGGTAGGGATTACAATGATCAACCATAAGCGGATGTATCAACAAGGAATCACGAATTATGTTCCCGTTTATAGTAGGCTTAATAAATCTCTTCCAGCGCTTCTTCTTCCGTATGCTGTTCGATGACAGCCCGTTCCAGTTCTCTACGATCTGGCGTTTTGCCCGTAAACAACCAGACTCTGCCTAGTTTTATGGAATTACTGATATACAATAGAAGCGGTAGCAAGAACAGCGTTAAAAGTGTCGCATAGGCGATTCCATAAGCAATAGAAATAGCCATTGGAATTAGGAATTGTGCCGTACGAGCCGTTTCAAAGATCAGCGGGGCCAAACCAGCAATCGTGGTAATGGAAGTTAGGAATATCGCTCTAAACCTAGAACGTCCCGCCTCATATAGGGCCTCATCGAAGGGCAATCCTTCTTTTAAGAATCCATTAAACTTACCCACCAAGACAAGGCCATCATTTACCAAAATCCCAATCAAGGCAATCACCCCTAAAGTAGATAACATACTCAAAGGATATCCATGGAACCAGTGTCCCCAGGCTACCCCAACCAGGCTAAATGGGATCAATAAGAAAAGTAGTAAAGGTTGACTATAAGAGCGGAAAGTAAAGGCAATAATGGCATACATCAAGAAGAAAACAACAGGGAGTACCGCGCGAAATGAATTCCCCATCTTATTTGCCTCCCGGCTCTGCCCCTCATAAAGTGGCACTACGGTTGGGTATTGCGCTAGTATTTCCGGTAGTATATTGTCTCGAATATCGCCCAGTATCTCAGTCGAACTATCATTGGACTCTTTCATATCTGCCTCCACCTTGATCTCTCGTCTGCCATTGAGGTGATTGATCGAAACCTCCCCACGTTCTATAGAATACTCTGCAATTTCAGATAAGGGAACCCGATCACCAGAAGTGGTAACGATTCGCATATCATCTAGGTTCTTGATCGACTGTCGTTCGGCACGATCGTATCTCACCCAAACCCTGATTTCATCTCTTCCTCGCTGAAACCGTTGCACCGCCTGCCCAAAGAAGCCGGCCCGGACCTGTATCATTACGTCATTGAGATTAAGGCCTAACAGATAAGCGTTTTCTTTTAATTCCAACTTGATTTCTTTGATCCCAGCGGGATCATTATCAGTAATATCTTTTAGCCTAACGTTATTTTTAAATTCCTCCTTGAGTGCCTCTTTAGCTCCTTTCAATTCAGCGATATCGCTACCCGTCAAGGAAACCGAAATCGGCAAGCCTCCCCAGTTCCGTCCTGCACCAAACACGAGTTTCTCCGCCCCGTATATGGGTCCGTTTTCCGTTTCAATCGCGTTGGCGATTACATTCGAAGGGAAATCGCGGCTTTCCCCTGGCAATAGATTGACTTATAGCTGTCTCTTATACACA
>CAJXUM010001100.1 GCA_913060855.1 uncultured Lewinella sp.
GGGCTCGGAGATGTGTATAAGAGACAGAAACCCGATTGAGCCATTGGGTGGGTTTGGGGCCAGTTGGGATAACCAGATAATCTCGAGCTCTGGTAATTCCTACATATAATAAGCGCGCTTCTTCTTGCAACGCCAATTGAGTTTGTTCCAATTGGGCGTCGCTCTCTGCCAATCGCTCTTGCAGCGGTGTCCGTCGAATTTGATCCGAATAAGGATTCACCCAATACCGCAACCAACGATTGCCTAATACATCACTGAGGTCGACCTCTTCAGATTCTGCTACAATTTGTATACCCCATACATCTGCTCTCAATGAGCCTTCTAAGCTGTGGCAGATAACCACTGGCCATTCTAGGCCCTTACTCCTATGATAAGTCAAGATCTGTACCGCATCAGGGCCTTCCCCAGATCCCTGCGCATCTTTTTGTTCATTCTCCAGGTCGTTTAGCCACAGCAACAAACCACCGAGCGAAGCGGCCGTATGCAAGCGGTTACAAGCTTCTTCATATTGCAAAGCCAATTTCCTGAGCACATCCACATTATCCAATCGTTGTGCCGTTTTGCCCCAACTGACAATCACCCGTCGTAAATCCAATTCCTGTAATACCACATTGAGTATTTCTGCCCCCGACAGTTCGCCCACCTGGCCACGTAATCGATCTAGAATGGCGATTAAGGGCTTTTCGGCCGCCCAAAGAGGAGGACTCTTCTGGCCATCTATCTGCTCGAGATAATCCAACCTATCTTCTATAATATGCTCAATTGGCATTTCGGCCGCCAGTAACAGGATCTCTGCCACAGAAAGCGAATCATCCGGATGCAGTATATATTTTAAACAGGCTAAAATTAACTTGGATTCTGCTGTTTGTAACAAACCATTTCGTGAAATGGCGGCTTTTATTCCCGCCCGGTGCAGGGCTTCTGCCATCAGCTGGCAAGCCGCATTGGAACGGCAGAGAATCGCTACATCTCCGGGGCGAGCTTTCCGGTACTCCTTGCTTCCTTTGGGCTGTATCAAAACGCCCCGATCCAGCCAAGCCTGCAAACTGTTAGCAATAGCATTCTCCATCCAGGGTTTACCTGGCGGACGCCCTTCTCCTTCTACCTGAAAATGCCAGTGTACCAGTGCATCACCAATTTCTATCGGCTCTGCGGTCTCATTTTGGCAGTCGGGTCCTGGCACTTTACAACGTTTGGGTTGCAAGGCTACTTGCTCAGCAGGCAAATCCGAGAAAGCTTTAGTAAATAGTGCATTGGTTGCAAAGACAATGTCCTCCCTCGAGCGCCACGAATAGATCTGGATATCTTCGGGTTGAATGCCTACTTGTTGAATAATGGCCTGCATCAAACGGGGCTCCGCTCCCCGAAAGCCATAGATAGATTGCTTGGGGTCACCCACCCAAACGGAATGACTAGCGAATTGGGATAACTTTAGAAAAATCTCCAACTGAATAGGACTTGTATCCTGGAACTCATCTACCATCAGTAGGTCCAGCTCATCTTGTAGGATACGTTTTACCTCCTCATTATCTAGTAATTGATTGATCAAGACTTCCATATCCGTATAATCAATCAATCCTCTACTTTTCTTGTACTGGCGATACTCATTCAGGGCCTCAATAGCGATATCGAAGAGCTGATCAATGAACGCCTTAATATCTTGGTGAAAACCACGGTGGGTATCATGCGTAAAAGCAAAATCTTTGAGATCTGCTACATCGTCTCGGCTCTTGGCCCCTACACCTATCTTTCCTAATTTCACCCATTCATACCAATAGATGTCTCCCCGTAGGCGTAAATCTCTATGAATCGCTTTTAGGCTCTGAAGGGCTGCTTGCGTTTTCTTGGTACTGTCTTCATTATTATCAACCGCATCAATAGCTTCATTGAGGAAGCCTTCCAATTCCGCAAGAAAAGTCTCGGGCGTCTTATCCGAGGGCTTTCCCAGAAAAGCCTGAAAACTCTCAAAGGATAAGCGTTTACTCTTCTCCAGTACCTCAGCTGAAAAGTTATTTGAACGGGCCACTTCAGTCAGCATCCGCACCTCTTTCCGCCAATCATAAAAGTCACGCTTATTCAGGCCCAAACGATCACTCAAATGTTCCATCGCCTGCACGCGCTCCTCTGTTAGTACGGTCGATAAGGATTGGTTAAACATGACTTGGTGATCCTCATCGGCAATAATATCGACTTGGGGAGAAACGCCAGCTTCGAAGGCGAAGCGACGCAGTAACTTTACGCCCAATCCATGCACGGTACCAATCAAAGCGTTGGTCAGTTCATCCGCTTCAGCGGTCATTCCCTCTTCTAATAGGCTGACACGTACCCTTTCTTGGAGTTCTGCTGCCGCTTTTTTGGTAAAGGTTGTGGCAATAATACCACTGGGCCGAACACCTTGTTTCAGCAAGTCTACCATTTCATTTGTGAGCCGATAGGTCTTACCACTACCTGCACCTGCCGAGATAATTTTGAGATTAGCCATTGAAGAGAATATAGGGACTTAGAACTTGTTTTTCCACATCATGCTTTCTACCGGTTTCACTGTACGTGTATTGTATTTAGCATTTGCCTTCTTGTTGTAATAATTTTCTATTTCACCTTCGACTTTGAAGTAAATCAGTTGTCCGATGGGCATTCCAGCATAAACTCGCACTGGATGAGTGCAGGATATCTCTAGCGTCCAAGTATTACAAAAACCCACATCTCCCTTCCCGGCCGTCGCATGAATATCTATCCCCAAACGCCCGACACTCGATTTACCCTCTAGAAAAGGTACTGCTTGATGGGTTTCGGTATATTCTTCCGTCACGCCTAGGTAAAGGGTATTGGGATGTAGAACAAAACCCCTTTCCGGAATTTCCAGGTGCTCGATCTCATTATGACGCCGAGCATCCAATATATGATCCTTATAAATAGCTAATGATTTGCTAAGATGTACATCATATGAATTAGTCCCTAGACATTCTCGCTGAAAGGGCTCTATGACAATGTCTCCTCGCTCTATTCCTTCCAATATTTTCTTATCGCTTAAAATCATGCTACTACCATTATTTTTGAGATGGTGGCAAAGATAATTATTCTGAGATGGATATGTAATGGATCTGTCTCTTATACACATCTCCGAGCCCACGAGACCGAGGCTGA
>CAJXUM010001101.1 GCA_913060855.1 uncultured Lewinella sp.
CTCGGAGATGTGTATAAGAGACAGCAATAGAGCCAACAGTGATCACGAATGGGGTGAATGGTTTTATTCAGGTGGATGGATTTTTGGTATGATGCCCAGCATCGCTACGCCAGGAAACCATGAATATGGGCGTAATAGCGAAGGTTCACGTGATCTATCGGCGCACTGGCGACCTACCTTTGCTTTACCTAGCAACGGGCCAGCAGGTTTGGAAGAAACCGTTTATTATTTTGATTACCATAATGCGCGGATAATCTCCTTGAATTCGCAGGCCTTTCTTTCGTACGAGGATAAAAGGAAAGATCAATTGGAATGGTTGGAAAAAGTCTTATCAGAAAACAAGAAGAAATGGACAATTCTAACCATGCATCATCCCGTTTATTCCTCCGCAGCGGGCCGGGATAATGAAGAACTAAAAGAATTACTGGTTCCCCTTTTTGAGAAATACAAAGTCGATCTAGTACTACAAGGGCATGATCATACTTATGGTCGAGGTGGCAACTTGCCGATAGGCCGAAAAAGACTAGTCATGGACGGCCCTGTATATGTCGTTTCGGTCAGTGGCCCAAAAATGTATGTCAATGCGATGGAAGAATGGATGCAACGAGCCGCTTCAAATACCCAGTTGTATCAGTTGATCAAAGTAGAAGGCAATACCTTAAAGTTTGAAGCCTATATGGTCACTGGAGAATTATATGATGCTTTTGATTTGGTGAAGAAGTCGAATAAGAAGACGATTTTCCGAGAAAAGGCGCCTGATGAAGTTCCAGAAAGATTGGCGATGCCACCTCGGTACGAAAAAAGTATCTCAGATGAGGATCGCAAGGCTTTTCAGAAGCGTTTTCGAAAATATAAAGCGAGTAAAAGCAATTAGATATCTGGGCTGTGTAAAAAGTAGACTTGCTGAAATTCATGTCCTATCATTGATGAACACAGAGACACAGCGGTTTTAGTACCTATGTGCCTCAGTGTTGAAATGAAATTTGGCCGTATTTTTCTAACACTGACTTTTACACAGCCCTCTATCCAACTTGTATTAGCTATCGTACATCTCCAACTCTACGGTGAAGTGGCGTAGCATTTTTGCTTGTTTTTTAATCTTGAAACCCGTTTTTAAATCCTGGCTTTTGGCGGCAACTCTGCCCATCGTAGCCGCTACATAATCCATGTGAGCTTTGGAGTAGACTCGCCGTGGAATGGCCAGACGTAATAGTTCTATCTCGGCCATTCGATCCTTTCCTGTTATAGGGTCTCTATCCGCTAAAAGTGTACCCACTTCTACACCTCGTACTCCGCCTTCAATGTAGGCTTCTACACCTAATAACTGGGCCGGAAACTGACTTTGGGGAATGTGAGGAAGCATTCGTTTGGCGTCGATGTACAAGGCATGTCCACCGATAGGTTCCTGGATGGGAATCCCGTGTTTTTTTAGTTGCTCGCCTAGATACTGCACTTGTTTGACCCGATCGTCCAGGTAATAAAACTCAACGCCTTCATATAGTCCAACGGCCAGCGCTCCCATGGCACGTCCACTCATTCCGCCGTAGGTGAGGAAGCCCTCATAGATGATCGTGAATTGACCCAATTTTTCATATAAGTCAGGATTATTAAGGGCAACAAAACCGCCAATATTAACCAAGCCGTCTTTTTTGGCGCTCATCCAAACGACCTCTACATCTTTGAACATCGCCTTGGTAATATCACGAATACTCCAATCCTTATAATCTTCTTCTCTGGTTTTGATGAAGTAGGCATTTTCAGCATATCGCGCAATATCCATGTATACGGGGATACCATTTCTTTTGGCGATCGCACAGGTGTCTTGAATATTTTGTAAGGACACAGGTTGTCCACCGACCGTATTGCAAGTCACTGTGATATTGATAAATGGAATCCGTTCCGCTCCATACTGCTGAATAATCCGCTCTAGTTTTTCCAAATCAATATTCCCTTTAAAAGGATGGTATTCGGTCGTATCGTAGGCCGCTGCAATGGTGCAATCTATTGCCTGGGCTTTTCGAAATTCTATATGACCTTTGGTCGTGTCAAAATGAGCATTGCCGGGTACCACATCCCCTTCTTTGACAGTGGCAGAAAAAAGAATGTTTTCGGCAGCGCGACCTTGGTGAGTAGGGGCTAGGTATTCAAAACCCAAAATATCTTGTACTGCTCTTTTTAGTTTGAAGTAGGATTCTGAACCGGCATAGCTTTCATCGCCTAGCATAATTTCAGCCCATTGCTGCTCGCTCATAGCACTCGTTCCCGAGTCGGTCATCAGATCTACGATGACCCAATCGCTATGTAAGTTGAATAAGTTATAATTGACCTCTTTTATCTTTTGCATCCTTTCCGCTTTACTTCGGAAATAGACGGGTTCGACAACCTTTGTTTTATAGGGAGGAATAGCTGGTAATTTCATGTTGAAATCGATTTAGTATTATGAAAGAAGAGACTGTATTGGGAATGCATTATCTCCCATACAGGCAAAATTTGAATAATAAATAGCGTAAAAGAATGAACGGATCGTCCTTAAGTGGAGTAACTAAGCAATGAAAGGGTCTCTCTTCTTGATAAATCTATGGGTAAAAATCAACATAGCTCAAAACTAAGGCTTTTTAGATGAACTTGCGAGTCTTTACCCAGGATAAATGCTATTGATTTTTTTTGCGATATTCATTGAGCGTGCTAACCATATTAAAGGCAGCATCCTTTAAGAAGTGAGAGTCGGACCCACAAGCAATAAAACGGAAACCAGATTGATAGTAGAAATCATATTGAGTGGGAGAGGGGAAGAGGATACCTGCCGCTTTCCCCGCTTTTAAGGCAGCCGCTCCCGTGGCTTTCACCGCCTCGATAAAAAGGGGGTGATCCCATTGATGTAAAATACCCAGAGATAGACTTAGGTCAGCGGGACCGACAAAGAGCACATCTACTCCATCGATCGCAGCAATTTCGTCCAGCTCATCGAGGCATTCTTTGGTCTCAATTTGAATAATACCTAGTAGGTCTTTTTCGGAAGAGGCAAAATAATCTTCAAAGTTTTTCCCAAATTGGTTAGCGCGACTCATCGTGGTTAATCCGCGGCGACCCCGAGGTCTGTCTCTTATACACATCTCCGAGCCCACGAGACCGAGGCTGATCTCG
>CAJXUM010001102.1 GCA_913060855.1 uncultured Lewinella sp.
CGAGATCAGCCTCGGTCTCGTGGGCTCGGAGATGTGTATAAGAGACAGGAATGGCGCCACCCCTCGCAAGGTATTCGGGTCACGCGTGGATCGATCCTGAATGGCTATGCAGCCCACCCACACGTTATCGCGGTAGCGGCATCCAATAGCTTGAACAAAAAATCAGCTTATAGTAATTGGGGAAAGGAAATTAGTTTCTGTGCCCCTAGTGATAACTTTCACCCGATCAACCCACAGGTACGACTCCCAGGTCGCGGCATTTGGACCACTGATAATGAAGAGACAGGCCTTGGCTTTACGATAGATAGCCGCTATACTGGGCGCTTCGGGGGCACTTCTAGCGCCACGCCACTAGCTGCGGGAGTCGCTGCACTAGTCAAGAGCACCAATAAAAACCTAAGCGCTAAGGCGATTCGAGAAATCCTGGAAACAACCACCGATAAGATTATAGATAACGATGCTGATCCCGTACTAGGCCAGCAAAAAGGAACGTATAATGGAGAAGGTCATTCGGAATGGTTTGGCTTTGGTAAAATCAATGCACACAGCGCCGTCTTAGAAGCACAATCCCGCCTGCCTAAGCCAGAGGTGCCTATTGCCGAAACACCCACGCCTGCCCCTCCTAGCCGCCCTACGTCCAATAAGGCAGCCATTCGCATCGTAGCAGCTTTGGTTAACCCTAAAGGTCGGGAGGCCGGAGCGGAAACGATTTCCCTACTCAACGTCTCAGATGTAGCCATTGATTTGAATGCTTGGCAGATAGCAGATGCACGTAGTCGGAAAGATACGATTGGTGGAATATCTATTGCGCCAGGTATGATGCTGACCTTTATTTTGCAGCGCGTCAAATTGACCAATACGGGCGGCGTCCTGCGATTGATACAGCCCAATGGAGAAGTAATGGAAGAGGTAGAGTATACGGCGAGCGATACGCCGAAAGAAGGTTGGATGGTGAAATTTTAAAACGAGTTGCGAGTTGCGAGTTCCTAAACCCGCAACTCGCAACCCTCTAACCCGAAACTATTAATATGGCTTACTTCACCAACTCATCCGTCCCCAGCAGCTTATCCTCTTTATGCGTATACCAAGCCCGCGTTTTAGGCAATCGCAAAGGGCCTATCTGCTCTTCCCCAGAAAGTAGAATATACTCGCCATCATTTTTACTTTCATCGTGGTAAAAGCGGTAGCCGCTTAAAGCATAGGTGCTAGGGTTAAAATAGAAATACCAAGTATCAGCACCTACCTCGGGATCATAAGTAACTTTTACTTCCAAAAGCTTTGTGCCCTGGAAGTCTTTCAAAGCAACTTCTTCTTTGAGGATTGTTCCTGGATCGCGAAGCTTCATGGGGAGACCATAGAGGTACATATAATAATCCTTCATTCGAGTAGAGTAGGCACAATCCAATTTGAACTTCTCATTTTCTTCTTCGCTAAAAGTGGTAGCGCCATCCAGTTTGTTCTCGCATTGCCCTTCCTTGACATAGCGATAAATTAATCGATTATCTCTCTTTTGCGAGAGCTCGAAAACCCGGTTCTTATTATTGATGGCAAGTTCCGTTTCTCTGAATGTTCCATTGGGGCGACTTTCCTTTAATTTCAAATCGAATTTGCCGTTTTCCCATTTCCCTTTGGGGTCGTGGTATTTGATACTCTTGGCCAAAACTTCTTTGGCTGTGAGCGAATTAGTTTGAGCAATCATAGAAAAGGGGCAAGCTAAAAATAGCAGGCTAGCGAAGAGTTTGGCGGTCATAACGATGGCTTTAAATTAAGTACTTGCTCCGAAGATATTAAATTGTTTCGTTTCAGAATGTTCTTCTGTAGAGAGAAGCGCAATAAAAAAGGGGTGCAAGCATTGCTTGCACCCCTTTCAGGATGGTAATCCATATAATCGTTATCCCTTAGGCTGAGTAGACTTTACAATCTGGTCGAAAGTTTCAGGATGATTCATTGCTAAATCAGCAAGTACTTTTCGATTCAACTGTACGTTTGCCTGAGACAATTGATGAATCAATTTCGAGTAAGTAAGCCCTCGCATTCTAGCAGCGGCATTGATACGAGCAATCCACAAACGACGGAAGGCACGTTTCTTGTTACGGCGATCTCTGTAGGCATAGGTTAAACCTTTCTCTACAGCGTTTTTAGCAACGGTATAAACATTGCTACGCGCACCGAAATAGCCTTTGGCTAATTTTAGAATTTTTTTGCGTCTTTTTCTTGACGCGACAGAATTGACTGACCGTGGCATAATTAGATTTTTTAGTACAATACAGGGGCCGATTACATTTGAATGGCACTTTTTACCTGCATTCTCGTTAAAAAATGAATAATGAGTAAGCTTACCTTGCTAGTAAACGCTTTACTCTTTTCTCGTCTGCTTCTGAAACGATAGTACCGTCTCTTAATCGCAGCTTCGCTTTTTTACCTTTATTTCTCATCATGTGAGAAGTAAAAGCTTGAAAACGCTTAACCTTTCCTGATCCAGTGATTTTAAAACGTTTCTTAGCACTGGAGTGTGTCTTCATCTTCGGCATAATACATCTCTTTTTTCAAATGGAAGGCAAAGGTAGTAATATTTATTTGAAGAAGGTAAACTTCTTTATTTTTTCTTTTTCACAGTCTTCTTCGGAGAAATGATTACCGTCATCCTTCTTCCTTCCAATTTAGGAAGTGTCTCCGCAGCACCCAATTCTTCTAATTCTTTCAGGAATCGAAGCAGTAATAATTCACCTCTGTCTTTGAATACAATGGTACGTCCTTTGAAATGAACATAAGCTTTGACTTTGGAACCCTCTTCTAAGAATTTTTGGGCATGTCGAAGCTTGAAGTCAAAATCATGGTCATCTGTATTGGGACCAAAGCGAATCTCTTTGATCACTGTCTTTAAGGCCTTGGCCTTAATCTCCTTCTGCTTTTTCTTCTTTTCGTAGAGGAACTTCTTAAAATCTACGATACGTACGACTGGTGGGTCTGCTTTAGGCGATATCTCAACCAAGTCTAATTCCACTTGGTAGGCTAAATCTCTAAGGCGGCGAGTAGGAAAAATGCCGGACTCTATTGTTTGACCAATGGCTTCACCAATATCTTCTAGGTCTGTCTCTTATACACATCTCCGAGCCCACGAGACCGAGGCTGATCTCG
>CAJXUM010001103.1 GCA_913060855.1 uncultured Lewinella sp.
CGACCACCGAGATCTACACTATTCTCTTCGTCGGCAGCGTCAGATGTGTATAAGAGACAGATATTGCTATCAATGGCATGCGCCCACAAGAACAAGTGCAAACGACGCTTGATGAACTGGCAGCCCACGGTAATGAAGTAATCTATTGCCAGGGTAATGTAGGTGATACGCAGGGACACCAGCAAATACTGCAAAGTATCTTAGATAAATGGGGTCAGCTAAATGCGTTGATCAACAATGCTGGAGTAGCTCCAAATGAACGCAAGGATTTGCTAGACATGAGTGAAGAAAGTTATGATCGTGTTTTAGGTATCAATTTGCGAGGCCCTTTCTTCCTGAGTTTAGCCGCAGCGAAAAGCATGCTGAAATCGAAGAAAGGGGAAGCTGATTTTCCTGCTTTTATTGTTAATATCTCTTCTATATCAGCCACAGTTGTCTCCCCAAATCGAGGACAATACTGTATCTCAAAAGCCGGCATTAGCATGGCTACCCAACTACTGGCCGCTCGACTGGGAACAGAAGGCATCCCGGTTTATGAAGTACGACCAGGGATTATAAAGACAGATATGACCTCAACGGTCAAAGGTAAATATGATGAACTGATACTGGAAGGAGATCTATGTGTTACCAAACGCTGGGGTTATCCTGATGATGTAGGAAAAGCGGTAGCCAGCTTGGTAAGGGGAGATTTCCCCTATTCTACCGGCCAAGTCATCATGGTAGATGGCGGACTGACTATGCCGCGCCTATAGACGGGCCTGCCCATTGCAGGTGAGCCTATTGCAGTCCATTGCGGGTGCCTGTCTAGCTAGCCAGATAGATTTTCCACCTGCAATCCTCTTTAGCCACCCAAAACAAAGAGAAAACAAGATTTATAAAGTTCGCACAATAACGCACATTATGAATAAAGAGACCCTTTGGAAAATCTGCTGCGGCCTAGTTGTCATCGTGGCTATCCTAACCTTCACGCCAATAGTCACCCCTGCAGGACAATATAAACCCACCTTGATGGGCATGCCCTACACCCTTTGGGTAGGTATCCTACAAGCTATTATTTTGGTAAGTTTAACCTACTTAGGAACTCTCGTTCACCCAGGGCGAAAAAACGACTAAACCATGCTAAAATCACTAATCATTGTCGGTATTTTCTACATTGCCGCTCTCGTCTTCTTTACATTAAGTGCTCGAACGAAAGAGAAAGATTCCAAGGGATTTCTTATGGCTGGTGCCAATATTGGTGCAGTCCTAGGCTTCTTCACTTTCGCAGCTACCCTCTTCAGTACATTTACCTTACAAGGAATGCCTGATTTTTTTAGGAATCACGGGGTAGGAGCCTGGATTTTCCTAGCGATCTCCGATGCCGTTATGGTCTTTGGGATCATTTCTATCGGCTATGCTTTTAGAAAAAAAGCGGCTAATCATGAATACTATGGAATGGCGGGTTTCATGAGTTATTGTTATAAATGGAAGGGAGCAGGCTTGGTTACTTTCTTTGGCGCTTTTATCTTCTTAGTGCCCTATGTAGCCATCCAAATCCGAGGGGTAGCCATTTTCCTAAGTGCCGCCTTCCCCGAAACCATCCCCCTCTGGGCGGGTGCTGTAGGAATGGTCACTGTTATGCTCATCTATAGTGAAATTGGAGGGCTGAAAGCCATTATATATAGCGATATGCTACAAGGAATTCTGCTCCTGATCGTCATCTGGATCATCGGGGTCAATTGCCTCAACCATTTTGGAGGAATTGGAGCCATGTTCGAAGAAATCGGCCAAAAAAATGAAGCGCTTTTATCGGTCCCAGGCCCGAATGGCTTGCTCGATTTCCAATTCTTATTTGGATCAATGATCGCTATCGTGCTCCTCCCCTTCACCCAACCGCAGGTATCTACCCGATTGATTATCATGAAGGATACCAAGTCACTTTACAAGTTGGCCGTTGGAATTGGTTTCTTCGCTATTCTCATCATTTTGCCTACCTTATTCATGGGAATGTATGGAGCAGCATTATATCCAGACGCTTCTACTTCTGAGTTTCTTAGCCAAACCTTCATCACGGATCAAACCAATATTATCGCAGCCTTTGTGATGATCGGCTTAGTCGCAGCGGCGATTTCTACCTCCGATTCTCAACTATTTGCTTTAGGGGGAGAAATCCGATCCTTATTGAGTGGCGAAGACAAGCAGATGTTACTCTACGCCCGAATCGCTATTCTATTTTTTGCCATTGTCACCTTGGTGTTTGCCCTAATGAGTAGTGATGAATTAGTATTGCTCACTCGAATGAGTTTTGCCGGAACCGCCTTGATGGCTCCCATGATCTTTACGGGTATTTTCTACGATCGATCATCGGCGCTGAAGATCGTTCCCATAGCTACTTTGATTGCCCTATTGCTTTTATTGGGGTCTCTATTCGGAATCGTTCCTAATAAACTAATAGGCATACGAATGGACCTGATTTTATTGGGACTATTGGCTATCATAGCTTTAAGCGCAATAGCGCTAGACAAAGCAAAAAAGTAAGTTAACCGATTGAAAATCAAATACAGTGTGTATTAAACCTTACCTTAGATAAATGGAACGAGTACCTTTTCAGCAAATACAAGAAGTTCTACAAAATGTCCTGATTAAAAAAGGATTTACAGCAGGACGTGCCGAGTTAGGCGCTCGCTTATTTACAGAAGCGAGTAGAGATGGGGTATACTCACATGGACTCAACCGATTCCCTCGCTTTATTGAATACATCGAAAAAGGTTATGTAAAAATAGACCAGGAAGCCATTGCCACCAAACAGATGGGAGCCTTGGAACAATGGGACGGACAGCTAGGGCCAGGTAATCTCAATGCCTATACTTGTATGGAAAGAGCCATTGAATTGGCCCAAGCCCATGGTATAGGACTGGTAGCGCTTCGCAATACCAATCACTGGATGCGCGGCGGAGCTTACGGTTGGCAAGCGGCTGAAGCAGGGATGATCGGACTCTGTTGGACCAATACGATCCCCAATATGCCAGCATGGGGCGCTAAGAATCCAGTTTTTGGGAATAATCCGCTCATCATCGGTTTCCCTAAAGAGGATGGACATATCGTTCTAGATCTGTCTCTTATACACATCTGACGCTGCCGACGAAGAGGATAGTGTAG
>CAJXUM010001104.1 GCA_913060855.1 uncultured Lewinella sp.
TCCTCTTCGTCGGCAGCGTCAGATGTGTATAAGAGACAGACCTAGTAATGTGCAAAGTTCCAATGTATCTCTTTCTTCGGATTGTTTATCAAAGATAATCTTATTATCAATTTTATTCTTATTCTTGAATCAATAGTACGTGGAGATTTTTAAAAAAAGAGAAAGTCTATTTTAGTAGCGGCTAAATAAACAACCAAAAGACTTTCTCTATGAGCGTAAAAACACTCACAGCAACAATTTTTAGTAAAATGTGCGATATAGTCAAATGACAAATTTTTTTAATGTCCTGGCTCAAATCTATGCCGTTCCCCTAAAATAAGTATGTAAACATCCTATATGAGATTGCTTTTGTTTTTGAGGACGCCCCAATCTACCACAGTCTATCTATAGAGCATACTCCATAGCCCTTCCCCAAAAAAAAATACCGAAACCACGCAAGCGGCTTCGGTATATAGACTCAAACTCCAGTTAAATTTTTCCTTACAATCTTACTACTCGACGGTGTATAATGACTTGTCCGATGTGTATGCGCAACATGTATACACCAGCAGGGTGCGAACTTAAGGATATCGTGTTCTGATTCTTGATATTAGTGGCAATGATGTTTCCAGCGCTATCCATGACATCCACTTTGTCCACAGGGATTCCGTATTTGTTGGAAATCCGAACTACATCTTGAGTGGGGTTAGGAGAAAGCACGATGGAACGCAGTAGGTCGAGATTGGGAACATCTTGGAATCTTTGGATATTCAGATCCGTGGTGTCCGCAAAAATCGGTATGGTATCCAGGTCAGCTGTGATGGCCAAAGGCGCTTCAATGCCGAAGGTGGTCGATTGCAGACCCGCAATATCATCGATAATACCGATGAGCGAGGCCACAGGGCCGCTTCCGAATATGTTTTGCTGACTTACCCTGCTAATAGCTAGATATATGATCCCCTCTTCGGCAAACGTTTTATCAATCGTTATAATGTCATCTCCATCAGAGGATAGCAGACTATTTTCGGTATTGATTGAAATACTTTCGGGTACTAATACGGTTGGATCGAATTTTATCGCAAACGCAAGACCGTGAAGACCTTCCACCGGTACAGCGGCACTTCCTAGCACTATTGGTAAATTAAAGGCTTGACCCACTGGCCAGCCATCGGCCGGCGCTTCGATATGTAATCTTGGGTTGTTAGGGGTGGCCGGAACGGGTTCAAAAGGAGTAACTTCTCCATGAGTAAGTAGGAAGTTATCAAGGATAGCGTTCTTATCTTCTATATTAATCACTCCATTCCCATCAGTATCTGCATGCTTATAATTAATGCCATTAGGAAAACTTTGTTCCCAATCGGCAGCAGGTAAACCTTCCCATTCTGTATTTTCATTCTCGCGAATCGGGCCATCTGTACCTAAGGCGATACCTAAAGGCAATAAATCATAATGATTGGCAATGTTATCGACATTAATATCTCCGGGCCATACTTCTGCCAAGCCTGCCGTTTGACACAGGTTATCTAGCAATAACTTGCCATTCGTGTGAAGACTTAAGTTTGTGATAGCCCCGGTAAAGATTAAGCTACCCATTTTACCATCGGTTTCAGCTACTACCACATCCAGGATTACGCCTGGAGCGATATTGATGGGCAGGTCCTCTGGGCGATCCGCTGTGATCATGTCTCCACCATTGACGCTTAACTGAATGCTCGTGGCTTGATTGTAATAATCTACGGTAACACTGGCGGTAGGGGAAGGTAGATTAGAGAAATCTATATCCAAACCCGCTTCATCTAGGATTAGCATATTACCTACAGCAGTCGTGAATTGTGGCACCGCTGATGGATATTCTACAATATGTATAAAGCAGTTACAGTCCGAATCAATCCTGAATTTAATGCCATCTTCTTCTGCAAAAACATCGCCCATATTATACCCGGTAACGGGCCCGTACGAGCCGATCATACTTTCCTCAAAATCCGTACAAGCTGAATCATCACAGGCCTCAACACTAAGCGTTTCGCTCGTACTACAGAAAAGACTTTCATCGGTTACCTGGAAATACCATTCGCTCGCTGCTGAACCATCCAATGGACCCAAGGTAAGATGAAGGTCTTCATAACTGAATGTGCTATTCGCCAGCTGGCCGCCTTGTAGGCCATAAACTAAGGTGAAAGAATCGCTCGTATTAGTGTGAAAGAGATTCAAATCGACCAAAAAACTCCCGTCTTCCTGGCAGGGATGAGACTCTACCACTAAATCCCGAACGCTACAACAAGGAATGCTTATATCAATGGTTTGGCAACAGTCCGTGGCTTCAGTATCGCAAATCGTAATGTTTGATATATCCGCCATTTCGAGTGGCAACTCCAATGACAATGGAAGTGAATTATAAGAAAAACCTTCATAGGTATCCCCGTCAAACTTCAAATGGAAGCGATTACTGGCTGGATCAGTCGTATTAAAATCGAGATTTAGAGTAAAATTAAGTCCGCTTTCATGGCAGTCTATCGTATAAGATAGGTCGCTAATTTCACAGGTAGGACAGGCGATAGGAGCTAGAGTAGTGAAGTTCTTGCAGCTAGGGTCAGCATTATCAATGATAATAAACTCTAATTCCCTTTCTGGGTCGCCTTCAATAGGGCCCACCGTTACAAAGGCTGAGCCATAATCGAAACTACCATAATCCCTTCCATTTCCTCTCACGGTAAAACCTTCTGCTCCAGGATTCTGATGGTCAAATTCTATGTCCACAAAGAATTTACCCTCTTCACAAGGGTGTGCCTCAGCGTAAACATTGGAGATACTACATTGGGTGGCGCAGTCTAATGGGCCATATTCGATATACCCAAAGCAGGCGGGGTTAGCGATATCCAAGACTAATACATCCACAATGGTCTCCCCATCACCAGGAAACGGGCCAATGGATACGGATGCTTCCTCATAATCAAATGGGCCGAAAATTGCCCCATCTCCGTAGACATAGTAACCTAAAGGCCCGGGACCCTCTTTATCAAAGGTCAAATCGAGCTCGTACAATCCTTCTTCACAAGTCTGCGCTGTTACATTGACATTGCTAATACTGCATTCGCCGCTGGATTCGCAGCTGTCTCTTATACACATCTCCGAGCCCACGAGACCGAGGCTGATCTCG
>CAJXUM010001105.1 GCA_913060855.1 uncultured Lewinella sp.
TCTACACTATCCTCTTCGTCGGCAGCGTCAGATGTGTATAAGAGACAGCTATAGGAGAAGCGGCTCCAGGCGTTCTGACCACCATTATTGGGGAAAGTGATGAGGCTGATCCGGGGACTTTATTTACTGGAGTGGCGGATGAAAATGGAATCTTTTCTGTTGAAATTGACGTAGCCAACCACTTTTCAGAACTTGTGGTTAAAACGGATTACGATGGATCAATTAAAGGCTTCGTATATGATAATAATGAAGCGATCTCTGGAGAGTTGACTGTAAATGGCCAGAATAATTTTCTCACTTTAGATGAGCGTACTAATAATTGTTATCCCACTGTATCCAGTTTGTTTTCTGCTGATAACAAGTCAATAGGAGTATCTAGTACAAAACCTCTGCAAAGCGCGGTGGTGTATTATTCGGATGGAACTTCTCAAACAGTTACTAATGCAGCAGGAAACGTCTTCTTCAGCAATAGTAGCGAGATCTGTGACAATGGTATTGATGATGATGGAGATGGGTTTATCGATTGCGCAGACCCTGAATGTGGGACTGATCTCAGCGAATGTAGTGGAAGTATCCCTTGTGTGAGTAGTTTCTTCCAGATCGTTGGGAAGAGCCTCAAACAGTTAGATCCCGTCACTGGAAGTTATAAGAATGTTGGTAACTTACCCAACTCCTTTGATGTCTATAATGGTGGTGGGTATAACCCTTCTGACGGATATATCTATTGTACTGGAAAGGTGAATAGTACTGGGAAAGTATATATGGTCCGCTTGTATAGTAATGCCAATATTACGAATCTAGGCGAGCTAGTTGGTTTTGAAGGCAGAAGCTATACCGGAGATATGGATGATGATGGCAACTGGACAAACTTTTATTACCAGGATGATCGCTGGCATATGGCCACTGTGGCTGTCAATAGTGCTAATTTATCATTCAATACGGAACAGGGCGCCCCGAGTGATGTGGTCAACCCCAGTTTCCATGACTGGGTGTACAACCGAGTTTGCGACAAATTTTACACCATGACTGCAGGTGGAAAGGAATTGCTGGAAGCAGATCACAAGGCCAATCCTATTACGGTGAGAAGTGTAGATACCTATAGTGGATTACCAGGCGGGGCTTATGGAGCGGCTTGGTCGGATGAAGATGGGCATGTATACTTCAGTAACAATAACACCGGTAAGATCTACAAGGTGACCATGAACGGTTGTAGTCCTGGAAGCATTACCAATATATTTACTGGGGCAGCTACTAGCAATAATGACGGTATGTCCTGTCCAAGCGCACCTATTGCGGAGTTTAATGGAAACGATACAGATAATGATGGTTTAACCGACAACCAAGAATTGGGAACTTATACCAATCCTTTGGATGCTTGTAGCCCATTGTTTGACGCACCTTCCTGTGATGGTATACTGAATAATGGTTTTGTTATACAAGCTCCTGCTGGAAAGACCATCGCTTATGTTCAGGTAGATTTCAATTGTGATGCACCCGATGAGTACTCTTATGTATTTAATAACAATGTAGATAATGATATAGATGATGATGGCGTGCCAAATGCCTTGGATCCCAACCCGGATGATCCCAATCAATCTTTTGTTCAATATCGACCTTCTCAGAATAGCTTTGGTACCTATGGCTTTGAGGACTTATGGCCGGAGGTAGGAGACTACGATTTCAATGATTTTGTGGTGCAGGTCAAAGAAAAGATCATTACCAATAGTGCTAACAGAGTGCATCGTGTCATCTACGATTTGAAGGTAATGGCCATGGGAGGAATCTTCAATAACAACTTCGGTATTGTCACGCCTGATCCAGGTAATAACGCAGCCGTAAAGATCATTTCTCCGCATAATGTTACCTGGACAAGTAGCCAAAGGGGGAATACAGAGGTGATCATCATCCAGAAGCCTAAGCAACTCTTTTACTCGCTGGGGGTAATCAATGCATGGAACAGTGATCCTTATTTTGCACCGGTTGAAATTCAAGTTCAAGTGGATTTAAATGGGAGTTATTCTTATCCTTCGGGCTATAAACCCAGCTTTTTCATTGAGCAGAATGGGATCAGTGGGCACGAAATTCACATTGCGGGAGTAGCGCCTACTTCTAACCTCAGATCAGGTCTGTTCGGTACAGCCCATGACGATAGCAAACCCAATTCCAGTAAATACTATTTGACCAGTACGAATTTACCTTGGGGCATTTACATGCCAACGGAATGGAATTATCCACAGGAGGGAATCGATCTCACAGCAGCCTATAAGCGATTTGCTGAATATGCACAAACCAACCCGAATTTAGCTTGGTATACCAATACTTCGGATAATGTGGTGTCGTCCAGGGTCTATACGAGACATTAAGTTCCTTGGACAGACAGACTTCAGCAGTTTTCTCAGCCTTGTCTGGGGCAACTTCTGAAGTCTGAGCGCCAGTCCTATTCGATCAAAAAGGATTGGTGAGAAAAAGAGAGATGATTTTCCGGCATGAGTTTAGCCTATCCCTTTCATGTCGATCTTATAATAGGGAAAAAAACAAACACCAGAACACCACTAGGAATTCAATATTTTCTATACCAAACAAGTACTAATATGAGAACTGCAATTTTACTACTACTGGTGTTTCAACTGAGTTCCTGTGCTACTGCCAATAAGGCTAGCTCTGCACATATTTCCCCGGGAATGGGGGAACTAGTTGTCCCGGATAACTTTAGCTATGCCAATGTAACGGATGTAAAAGTAGAGTTACAATTTCAGGGGCGTGACTTTGAAGATGGGCCTCGGGCAACCTATAAGATTTTAGGACTGGATGATAAAAAAAGAAAGGACCTATTGGTGCAGGGTGAGATCAATGAAAAAGGGCAGGTCGAAACAGGGATGTTTATCCCTTTACATTTTAAAGAATTAGTATTGGAGGTGGATTATGGACCTCGCACCTATCAAATGCCCTTGAAGAAAAGGCCTAATATTCGCCAGATTATTTGGATGGATTATGAAGGTCTATTCTAGTCGTAAAGAGATATAATTCGAAGATATATTAAGACATACTAAAGCGGTTTTAGGATTAGCTAATAGCGTGTGAAAACCTGTCTCTTATACACATCTCCGAGCCCACGAGACCGAGGCTGATCTCG
>CAJXUM010001106.1 GCA_913060855.1 uncultured Lewinella sp.
TCTACACTATCCTCTTCGTCGGCAGCGTCAGATGTGTATAAGAGACAGGCTCATCCCCTTCCAAGTATTTGCGTAGGCGAAAGATAAAGACGTCCATACTTTTTCGGCTAAACTCGTCGTGCGTACCCCATATCTCTCGCAAAGCTTTTTTACGCGAAAGCAATTGGTTTTTATGTTCACATAGTAATTGGAGGAGTTTGCATTCTCTTTCGGTGAGTGTTTTGTATTGCGCGCCTTGTTGTAAGCGCTGATTGTTGACATCGAGAAGGAATTGACCGATTTGGAAAGTAGTCCCATTGCTCCCAATCTTCCCTCTTTGCGAACGGTGGATAATGGCTTGGATGCGAGCGATAAGTAATTCTTCATCGATCGGCTTCACGATATAGTCATCGCAACCTAAACGAAAGGCCTTGAGTTTATCGACTTTCAATGATTTGGCCGTGACGAACATAAAAGGCAAATCTGGCTCTACGGACTGAATTTCCTTGGCAATGGTGAAGCCATCTTTGCCCGGTAACATTACATCCAACAAACAGACATCGAAAAGCTTACGCTCCACGACTTGACTGATATTTTTCCCATGGGTAATCAAGGTGACATCAAAAGCATACATCTCAAGATATTCCTTCAGGATATATCCAAAGCCAGGGTCATCTTCTACAACTAATATTCGGTGCATAACAGTGGGGTTTAAGAGGATTGGGGTGTCTGAAAAAATAAGGTGAAGCTAGTACCATTCCCCGCTTGACTCTTGACACTGATGGTTCCTTTGTGAGCGTCCATCATTTTTTTGACATAGCTAAGGCCCAAGCCAAAGCCTTTTACATCGTGTGCATCCCCCGTTTCTGATCTGAAGAAGGGAGAGAATATTTGCTGTTGTACTGCTTTACTCATACCAATCCCGTTATCTTGAATAGTCAATTCCAAGTTTGGCGAATTGTTGGTTTCAATACGAATGAAAGGAGCTATCGGACTATATTTGATCGCATTATCCACTAGATTATAGATGATATTAAACAGATGAAGCTCATCGGCGGTAATAACTGAGTTGTGCGCTCGAAGGTCTAGGTCAAACTGCCCTCCTTTTTTTTCAATGATTAGCTTCAAACTATCGAGTACTTGCTGTATGCTGGCATGAACATCTACTGGTTTGAGGTCGAGTGAGAAATTACCCGCATCGATGACAGCCATTTGTAGGATTTTGTCCACCTGGTTTTCTAGTCGCTTACTTTCCTGGTCAATTAGGCTGGCGTAGATTTTAGCCTTTTTGAAACCATCTTCCGGTTTGAGGCGATTAAGTG
This sequence comes from uncultured Lewinella sp., assembly GCA_913060855.1. Taxonomy (GTDB): domain Bacteria; phylum Bacteroidota; class Bacteroidia; order Chitinophagales; family Saprospiraceae; genus DT-111. The sequence continues at coordinate 1,302 of CAJXUM010001106.1, forward strand.
TGCGGGCGGCGAGGGAGATGGTAGCGATTGGGGTCTTAAACTCATGGGTCAAATTATTGATGAAAGCGCTTTTCATCTCCGATAGCTTCTTTTGTCTAGCAATGGTCGCCAGGGTATAAGCAAATGCACCAATCAATATCAAAATAAAGAACAAGGAACTGCCAATAGCCAAGCCTAATTGCTTAAAGATGAAAAGCGATTTGCGAGGTAGGAAAGTATAAAAATGGAAATGCTCTCCAGATTTCAGATCGCTTAATTGGCCACATTCTCCTAGTTTGACTGTGTGCCCCTGCATAATATCCTCCTTCTGATCCAGATCGGTATACCATTTAAATCGATCACTTTTGCAAGTAATCAACCCATATTCATAGGAGGTGTTAATCCCTTCATTTTTTAATACCTCATCAAACATTTCTTGGAAGGCCTGTAAGAACATACTTTCCTCCTGTGCATCGTCATGATATAAGATAGCCTCTAAATCAAAGTCACCTTCCACTTCGATCATGTATTGCTGATTGACAACCTCTAGCAATTGATCCATTTTTTCAATGAGTTTTGCTTCTCGTTCATGGAAGACGCCTTTCAACCAACTCATTTGGATCACGATTAAGCCCGTTAGCGCCAAGGCCGCCAAACTACTGATAAACCATATGTGCTTTGAACTGAATTTCATCTACTAAACATTGTTTTAAAAAACACTGACTCGTTTGCCCAACCAGCCTCTCCTAAGTATATGCCTAAGGGGCGCAACCAGCCTCTCCTAAATATACGCCTCAGTGGGCGTAATGTATGACCCATTAAGTTTTCATTAAGTCATTTAACTTGCCCTTAGCCAGCATTAAGTTGTCACTATCCCATCTGTTGCTTGGAAAAGTTGAATTTGCCTGTCTATTCACTTACTTAAAATACTTACATTATGAAAAGCAGTTTTTTCCCGCTTACTTTGGTCGCCATCTTTTACTTTATGGCCAGCATTCCATTATCTGCTCAATCTTGCTCCGCGCCAGCCGCCATTAATAAAGCAGATTTGATGGGAGAATGGAAGGGTAGTTTTACCTATGCCAATGAGATCCTTCCGCTGAAAGTACAATTGAGGAATGGAGCAGCGCAAATGGAAGCAAATACAGCTATTGCGGCACTAAATATTCCAAACTCGACCCTGGATGCTTGGTTGTGCAAATCCAATGAATTGCATATGCGTGTAGACTTGCCAGATCAGCGTGTTTTGAAATTGATTGGTACGCCTGATGATGGCAAGATAGTAGGCCGATTGGTATACTATGGCCAAGATGGAGCGGTGGCAGCGCGTGAGGTTTTTACTATGGCGCAGGTTAAATAATAGGGTTTCTGTCAATTAGAGACTTCTGAAGTTTTCCCAGTCTTGGCAGAGAAACTTCAGAAGTCTAAATGATCTATTACACGACTTAAAACAATGAAAAAACTAATACTATTTCTCTTTAGTGGCCTTTATTTTCTGCCCTGTTTTTCACAAACAACCCATACCTTTTCTGGTAAGATAAGCGATGAAGTGAGCGGAGAGTTTTTGCCACTAGTGACGGTGGTGATTAAAGATACCAGTGATACATTCATAGAGGGAACTTCAACCGACAATGAAGGGCGTTTTGAATTGAATTTAGAAGGAGGTAATTACCAAGTTACTTACAGTTATATCGGTTTTGAAGAACTCACTCAGCCGCTGATCTTGCAATCGGATACTAGCTTGCTGATACAATTAAGTAGTGCGGCGCTAAATATGGAGGAAATTGTAGTGCAAGGAGAACGCAGTAGTACCACCTATCTCTGTCTCTTATACACATCTCCGAGCCCACGA
>CAJXUM010001107.1 GCA_913060855.1 uncultured Lewinella sp.
ACTATCCTCTTCGTCGGCAGCGTCAGATGTGTATAAGAGACAGTTACTTGGAAGCCAAAATTGATGATAAAAGTCTCAAATAAACAGCAGACTATTCTGCTGTTTCGCCACGTTCTTCTAATGCTTTCAACAGGCCAGAGATTGTATTCCCACCTGATTGCAATGCACTGATAACGTTCTTCGCTGGAGATTGCAACAAAGTGATAACTTCGCCCAACAAGTCTGCTTTGGACTTGAGTTTGGTCAATGCATCAATCTGATCGTCTCCTACATATACCGCAGTATCTATATAAGCGGCTTTGAGAACTGGTTTTTCTGATTTTTTACGAAACTCTTTCAGCACTTTGGCTGGAGAGTTAGCCACTTCTGTGAAAAGGACAGCCGTTGGGCCTTTCAAGGATTCGTACAATCCTTCATATCCTTTCTCTTCAGGAAGTGATTCTAATGCTTTGCGAGCCAGCGTATTCTTGATTACTCGCATTTCGATGCCTTTCTCGTAACAAAGGCCTCTAAATTTATTTATCTCTTCTACTGTAAGCGTTGATGAATCAGTCAAGTAAAAGAATTCAGTACTTGAAAACTTTTCTTTCAATGCCTCAATAGTAGCGTTTTTTTCTGCTTTTGTCATTCTTCAAGTAATTTTGAAAACTTACCTAAATGATTTATTATCTACTTTCACACCTGGGCTCATGGTACTCGCTACCGTTAGCGATCTCATGTAAACCCCTTTAGCCGATGATGGTCTCATTCTCATCAAGGTGCCAAGCAATTCATTGGCATTATCTGCCAATTGATCAGCAGAAAAAGAGACTCGTCCTATTGAAGAATGAATGATTCCGAATTTATCTACGCGGAAGGATATTTTACCTTTCTTTACATCGGCAACAGCAGCAGCAACATCTTGGGTTACTGTACCTGTCTTTGGGTTTGGCATTAAACCACGTGGGCCTAAAACTCTACCAATCCGTCCGACTTTAGCCATTACTTGCGGCATTGCTATTACCACATCTACATCTGTCCATCCCGCTTGTACTTTAGCCACCATATCGTCTAGACCTACATAGTCGGCACCAGCTGCTTTTGCTTCCTCCTCTTTGTCAGGGGTACAAAAGACCAATACTTTCTTTGTTTTACCCGTACCGTGAGGCAAGCTCACTGTGCCACGGATAGCTTGGTCTGCTTTTCGAGGGTCTACACCCAATCGAATGTGCAAATCTACAGAAGCGTCGAATTTAGTTGTATTCACCTCTTTGATCAGCGCCATGGCTTCTTCAATCGGGTACAACTTAGTGACATCAACCTTAGCATCTGCAGCAGCACGCTTTTTTCCAACCTTTGCCATAATTATTTTTTTTGAGGTACTAACGTTCACAATGAGACTCATTGTTGAACTCCCTGCATGTCATATAAAAAAAGAGTCGAAACTCGATTAATTATCAGAGGCAGCTTCACCACCCCATGGAGGTGTTCCTTTTACATTGATTCCCATGGAACGAGCTGTACCAGCGATCATTTTCATGGCCGAATCAATAGAAAAAGCATTGAGATCAGTCATTTTATTTTCTGCAATCTCTTTTACTTGATCCCAAGTAACCGACCCTACCTTGTCACGGTTTGATTCTGGGGAGCCTTTTTTTAATTTAGCAGCCTCTAACAATTGTACCGCAGCAGGTGGCGTTTTAATAATGAAGTCAAAAGACTTATCTTTATAAACGCTAATAACTACGGGCAGTACTTTACCTTGGCTATCCTGTGTAGCAGCATTGAAGCGCTTACAGAATTCCATGATATTTATCCCTTTGGAACCCAAGGCAGGACCTACTGGTGGAGCAGGATTTGCTTGTCCTCCTTTAACCTGTAGTTTCACAAAGCCATCAATCTCCTTTGCCATTTTAATTCAAATTTAATGGTCTGTCTAACTATTCGTCTTTAGGGAAGCGTTTTCCTCTATATGTAGGAACTAAAGCCGTAGTTATGTATGATAAAGAATGTAATAATCTATATATAGGAAGCCTTTTTAGGCTTGCTTTTCTACTTGCATGAAGTTCAATTCCACTTCGGTACCTCGGCCAAAAATCTTCACAATTACTTTCAGCTTCTTCTTCTCTTCATTCACTTCCTGGATATCCCCTACAAATTCGCTGAATGGACCATCGATAATTTTGACGGTCTCTCCTACAATGAATGGTTCTGCCAAAGATTCTCCAGCATCTTGAGATTCATCTACCTTACCCAAGAGTCTGTTGGCTTCAGAATCCCTCATCGGAATGGGATTGTTTCGGCCTAGAAAATGAATTACATTAGGAATATTGGCGATGGCAGAGATCATTTCTCCGGAGAATTTCGCAGGAACAGCTTCAACAAGTATATATCCCGGCAGAATGTTTCTTTCGGAAATTACTTTTTTACCGTTGCGAATTTTATAGATTTTCTCCGTGGGAACAAGTACTGAAGTGACAAAATCTTTCCAACCAGATCTATCGATTTCTAAATCGATACGCTCTTTAATCTTCCGTTCTTTCCCACTAATAACTCGAAGAGAATACCATCTTGTTACAACTTCAGTCTCTGACATTGATCCGGTTATAAATGAAAAAATAACACGCTAAAAAACTATGCTAGGTCGTAGATAAAGTCAGTGATTCCTTTTGAAAACAGGTCCATTACAAAAAGGATAAGGGCCAGAATCAAAGTACCTATAATTACAAGAACAGTGCTACTCTGTAAATCTTGCCAAGAAGGCCAGGTTACTTTGTGTACCAATTCGTTGTAACTTTCTTTAATGTATAACTTTATTGTTTCCATCTCGTCGTCAATTCAATAATAATCAATCAACCCAAATTAGCACGGGCAGGAGGACTCGAACCCCCAGCCTACGGTTTTGGAGACCGTCGCTCTACCAGTTGAGCTATGCCCGTAAAAACTAGAAAGTGAGATAGTAATTATCGTTATAATTACCCTTTGTATTTTACATAAATTCACTTTCCTTACATGCGAAAAATTAAGCACCTCTTGCGAGATGCTTAATTTTCAACAATTCTTCTATATATAACAAGTATATACTATTCGATGATCTCAGTAACCCTGTCTCTTATACACATCTGACGCTGCCGACGAAGAGGATAGTGTAGA
>CAJXUM010001108.1 GCA_913060855.1 uncultured Lewinella sp.
GAGATCAGCCTCGGTCTCGTGGGCTCGGAGATGTGTATAAGAGACAGATCTAATAAAGCAGGAAAGAGTTGGGGTAACCACGGGCCACAGGCAAATACATAGGCATCCGCATGGAATTGTTCGCCATTTTGTAGTTGCAAATACGGCATTTCACCATCGACAAAAGCGGTAGGTTGAGCAGCCATGAATTGAAATTCACCGCCTTTAGCTTGAAAATCCTGTACCACTAACTGACAAGCCTTCCTAGCCATTAGAAATCCGGCCTCTTCTTCCCAAAAAAAACTTTTGACATCCTCTATATTCAGTTGGGGATATTGCTCACTGACCCGTGCCCTACTCCATTCCTCAAATACTAAGCCCTCTTTGGCCATTAATGGGATAGATTTCCGGGCATAACTATCATCTTCTTTGCTGAATAACCAAAGACTTCCGGTGGGAAAATATACTTGTTGTTGAATGTCATTTTGAAACTTCCGCCATCCGCGGAAAGCATTAGCGACCAGAGAAGTATAGACTTCATCGCCTCCGTACACTCCTCTAATCAAGCGCGTCTCACCTCCCGAGCTCGCCCTCGAATGTCCAGGGCCCCAGTGATCAAAAAGCGTCACCTTGGCCTGCTGGGCCAATAAGTGATGCGCCGTCCATCCTCCCAAGGCTCCAGCCCCGATAACAGCAATGTGCATTTCGTTCAATTATGTGATTAAGGAAAGGATTGAAAGGTAGGAAAAGCTAGCGAGTTTTCCTTAGCAAGGAGGCAATAAAAAAGCGCAAGCTATCAAAGAATAACTTACGCGAATAGTTACAATAATTATTATCGTTTTTTCTCTGACAATTTCTTAGGTAAAGGCGGAAATGCGAAATCGAAAGGGGGAACGTGTATAGCCATGGCTTGCTTTCCGACTTCCCATTCCCATTTCACTAGATTAATAATAGAAAACAACACTTCAGAATATAGCCGCAGTGTACGAAAAAACAGCTGTTCCCTCTCACAAAAAGTATCTACCTGGGAGGAGGACGGCGGATAGCCTTTCTAAAGACTTTCCTCAGTTCTGCCTGTTGTTCTGGACTACAGATCTCTAGTATATCCATATAGTGAGCAATCAGCGCTTTATCTATTTTGCCCTGTACTAGCGCTGCCTGGAGTGCCTTTTCATTGGCGAGTACCGTATCTGGTGTTGTGCTTGTCAAGGCATCAAACATTTCACGTTTAGATGCTCTAGCCTTTTCATGAAGCTCTTTAGTTAGTTCAAAATGTTCTTCCCGCAACCGTTGCAAAGTGGCTTGCTGGGTTTTATCCAACTTCAAAGCCTTGTTCAAGAAATTATCTATACGAGGCGGTGGTGGGTTAGGACCACGTCCTCCACCAGCTTTAGGTCCCTGCCAAAGCAGGGTAACCAGCATCACATTTACCAGCAATAAGACTAGTAGTGCTATATTTTTCAAATTCGAACTCTTCATAAAAATCCCTTTTAAAACAACTGCATTGATCAACAAAATCCCCCACTCCTACATCTCTATTAAAAACTCACATCGTACTCCTCGTAAGTCAGGCCGTATTCACTGGCCATACTATCCAACACTACCGTTTGCTTCACCTCCTGTACTTTTTTATAGTAGGAATAAACACCTCCTACATTTACAGCGAGCAAAATAGCAGCCAAGCTTAGTCGAAGGATAGCCAGGTAATTACTAGAAGTCGAAGCTTGCGATTGGGTCCGCATTCGCTCTTGGATTCTAGTATACAAAAATGGATTTCCCTCAACCCGTTCAATTTGATCCAAACTTTCGAGGGTTTTATTTACCTCTTCTTCTATGTGATGTCGAGATTTAGCCATATCAAATCATTTGTTTTTCGTAATAATGTCTTAGCGTTTTTTTTAAATTATTTTTTGCGCGAAACAGCAAAGATTCTACCGAAGAAAGACTTAACTCCATGATCGTACAAATCTCTTGATAACTAAGCCCTTCTAGTCGGCTAAGGATAAAAGCGGTTCGCTGTTTCTCGGGCAATTTTTCAATATGTTGATACAACAACTGAGTTCGTTCCTTATTTTCGAGGGTCACCCCAGGATGATCAAATTGACCACTAGACACCTGCATCGCTTGCTCATCTATGCCCACCAAAGATTGGAAAAAAGCCATTCTCTTGGTCCTTTTTCGATATCTCACCATCTCCAAGCACTTATTGACGGTTATCCGATATACCCAGGTACCCAAACTTGCCTCCCCTCTAAACTGTTGCACCGAGGAGAATAACTTGACGAACACTTCTTGCACCAAATCCTCGGCGTCTTGATGGATCGGGAAATAGCCCAAGCATATATTTAATACTTTGGCCTGGTACAAATCCACCAAGGTTCGATATCCTTCCTCCGAACCGGATTTTAGGGCAGCTAAAAGGTTTTTCTCGTCCAAATTATTGCAACTTTATAAGATAAGTTGTTTTAAAATAGATAGATGATTTATTTGCAAGCCATTGGAACCCTCCCGATAGCAATCGGGATCAGCTATTTCTCCAACCGTACTTTCCAAGTACGCTTCTCAAAATCAGCTTCGTCTTATATTCCAAGCGCTCACAACTAATTTCAACCTCCATTTTAAAACAACTTTATAATTAGATGACATCTGAACTAAATACTTGCGCCCAACTCTTGTTTTTTTGAACTTTCTGTTCAAATATAAGGTTGATCGATATACTATCAGGCATTTCTCTTTGCGTTAGTGTAAAAGTTTATGCATTGAAATGCTTAGAATCGTATGATTTATCATCCTGAAATAAGGAAGTTACTTTAAAACATACCCACTCATAATGGCTACTAATCAATTACATACCCAAGTCCTACAACTGTCCAAGGTCAAAGTACCTTGCGAAATCGTTTATAAGACTCAATTGGGAAGTACAACCATTGAAAAAGGAATCATTCGAGATGTCTTTTCTCGTAGTCAACAGGATTTTCTTATCCTAGAATCCGGCTTACCCATCTTAATTGCCTCTATTCTTGCCATCAACCGTATGGAGGGTTAATCCTCCACTTATATATATCCCACACTAAATCATAGCGAGACTATCGCCATCTAGTATCTGTCTCTTATACACATCTCCGAGCCCACGAGACCGAGGCTGATCTC
>CAJXUM010001109.1 GCA_913060855.1 uncultured Lewinella sp.
GAGATCAGCCTCGGTCTCGTGGGCTCGGAGATGTGTATAAGAGACAGCATTATACCTAAGTTAATAATGAATCATTTTCCAAAAGCGAAACATTGGGCGACACTATTACTTGTCTTGGTTGGGCTTCAGGCCTTTCCATATCAACAAAGTTTCGACGGCGTCCAAACGACCAAAACCATACATGATGTTACTATTCAAAACAGCCAACCTAGAGGTATAAGCCCTTTTTTAACCTCTGGGCAAAACTCCTTCGACGAATCCCTGCCAAACTTCGCGCGTTTCAATGAAACAGCCACGGCTCCTCCACTTGAAATCGAATCGGAAGAAACGGAAGAAAGCAGGATGTGCCCCGATCTCACTTTCATGTTCAATGTACCTGATCCAATATGTCGAAATACAGAAAATGACTCCGTGTTTCTTTCTGTAACGGTAACTGGCGGACTTGGTACTGGAACAGGAACCTGGTTTGGCCCAGGTATTATTGATCCAGTTAATGGTATTTTTTCGCCCTTATTTGTTAATGCTGGAACCACTACCGTCTCCTATCTTTTTAAAGAAGAGGATTGTGAATACACAGCAACTGTCGACTTAGAGGTGCTATCTACGCCATTAATAGGATTCAATGTAGATAATAACGTGAATTGCCAAATAGATACAATAACGGCTTTCTTGACGGCTCCTTTACCTGCAGATGTCAATCCTGTTTGGAACTTGGATGGGGGGCAAATAATTGGAGGAGATCCCCGGGATACCATACAAATCACCTGGGATACGCCAGGGGATAAATGGATTCAATTACAAGCTGAACAAGGTGGGTGTGAATCCAATCCTTTCCCTATTCCCGTTCGTTTAGATGCACCTATCGATACGCCAATTGTAGCCTGTGATCCCACTAACGAACGCGTTGACTTTTCGTGGAAACAGGTGAACAATGCACAGGCCTTCATTCTATTTGTAGTGGAAGGGCCAATGGGTTTCATTACTTCCGATACCAGTTATAGGATAGAAGACCTTCAACCTGGGCAGACCGTAATTGTACGATTAGCGACCATTAGTCAGAATAGCTGTCCTGGTAACATCCAAGATTTTGGCTGTGAATCCCTATTATGCCCGATTATTGATATGGGTATTGATAGCATTCCACCTATCTGTATGATCAACAATCAGCCGCAAACGATCGACTTAGGGCTAAGCCTAGTGGATGATAGCCCTGGTGGAGGCGTTGTGAGCTGGCATGGAGCGGGTATCAGCGATACACTAGTAGGTCAAATTACGGTAGACCCATCGATGGTGGGACAAGAAAACAAAGTATACGTCAATTATACCAATGCATTTTGTACTTATGAAGACAGTACGACTTTCCAGGTTCTGACAGAATCAGAAGCTAGTTTTGCGATGCCTGCCTCTTTCTGTTTGGGGGATACAGCTTCGGTCTTTTTCACGGGTTCTGCCACAGCAAATGCTGAATTGAGGTGGGATTTTGGAGGGGGTACGATCGTATCTGGAGAAGGTTTGGATACTGATCCTTATCTCATTACCTGGCCTAGTGAAGGTCAATTTACGACCCAGCTGGAATTAATGGATCCCGGTTGCGGCAATGATTTTAGTTCCCAAAATATAAATATAGCAGCACCTTTACCTAATGCTGTAGTACAGTGCGATCCCGGCTTAGATAGTATTCTATTTACCTGGGTACCCATTAGCGGCGCGAGTGGCTTTGAGGTCAATGTTTTAGAAGGGCCAATGGGTGAACTGATAGCGGAGGGTAGCTATGTAGTTAGAAATTTAGCGCCGAGCACTCCCGTGACGATCGAAGTCGTTTACTCTAGCGCTGATTGTGATGGGAGCCGAGCCACTTTAAGTTGTAGCTCCTTAGATTGCCCAGCAGTGAATATCAGTATTTTTCCTATTACAGATCAGTGTTTTGTGGCGAATCAAGTAGACACGATTCCATTAAATATCAATATTGATGTCCCGGGTGGTGATCTGGTGATGAGCGGTGCTGGCATCTATGATCCTGCTATTCCCGCAGTCATTATCAGTCAAGATCTGATCGGTCAGCAAGATAGAGTATTCGCTACCTATAGTTTTGGTATTTGTGAATATGTAGATAGTATTACCTACGAAGTATTCCAAACGCCCACAGTGAATTTCGACCTACCGACCAATAGTTGTGTCGATGAAAGTGTCACTATTACTTTTACAGGCAGTGCTCCTGCCGATGCGACTTTAGTATGGGAATTTGACGGGGCCACGGTCATTAATAATAATAATGATCGTAGCATAGAATTGCTTTGGGATACCGGAGGCGATAAGGAGGTGAGCTTGTTTGTCGCCAGTAATGGTTGTTTTTCTGAAACCCTTATACAGTCCATCATGATTAGTAGCCCCGTGGCACCTCCAGCTATTAGTTGTACAGCTGGTTTGGATGGGGTACTATTTGAATGGGTAGATGTAACGGGATTAGAAACAGGACAAGTCACAGTTGTCAACGGTCCAATCGGAAGTATGCCGACTACTAGTTCTTATGAGATCACAGGATTATCTCCCAATAAGACTGTAGATATTTCTGTCCTATTTCCTAGTACCATGAACTGCCCGGATACAATTGCTACGGCTACTTGTTCTACCATGGGTTGCCCAGATTCCGGAATTAGTATTGATCCGGTCTTACCGATCTGCTATCTCGGTCCAGGCACGCTAAATCTCACCTTTACGCCCGATCCTAGCTTAAGTGGTGGTGTCCCCAATTGGAGAGGACCAGGAGTGATTGATGCCTTAAATGGCTTGTGGCAACTAGATGAAAATGCGATTGGTAGAGACAACCAAATTATTCTCGATTATTCAACGGGATTATGTTCCTACAGCGATACGATACAAATAGAGGTTAAGCAAGGCCCCGTGGCCAGCTTCGACTTAGCGGCACAATTGTGTCCCAATGAAAGTGCCCAAGTTACCTTTACTGGTACAGCCAGCCCAAGCGCTGTTTTTGATTGGGATTTTGGGGGAGGAATTGCTACGCCAGGAACGGGAATTGGCCCGCATGAGGTGAGTTGGAGTACGGGGGGAACTTTTGAAGCTGTCTCTTATACACATCTGACGCTGCCGACGAAGAGGATAGTGTA